>JAGHZG010000206.1 GCA_017743275.1 Chloroflexota bacterium
TTGCCTCCAACATTATACCCCAATTTTACCAACAGGTGAACAATCACTGATATAATCCGCCCTTGACTTTTTCCGCCGCGATGCTATAATTAGCCCTTGCTACGTACAACCGATATTCTATCCCGCCGCTTGGTTCGCTCGTACCAACTCTATCCTTATCCGGAGGTGAAAGATGAGACGAAACTGGGCGGTTATTTTTTTGCTGGTTTCCCTGATTGCCTTGACCGGGCCGATCCCGGCCCGCGCTCAGGAAGGGCAGGGCCTGCTTCTCTTCTCCGATTACCCGGCCCGGGTCGCCGAACTGGGGGAGACAGTCACGTTTAACCTCACCCTTCGGCTCACCGCTTCCACTCCCCAGACCGTCTATCTGGACGTGCAGGGGCTCCCCGAGGGCTGGGAGGCCACCTTCCGGGGCGGCGGCAACGTCGTGCGTGCCGTCTTCGTGGAACCGGGGAAGGACGCGACCGTCAGCCTGCGGGTGGTGGTGCCGGAGAACGCCCCCGGCGATACCTACCGCTGGACGGTGGTGGCCCGCGGGGAGGGATCGTCGGCCCAATTCCCCCTGGAAGTGACCGTGGCGGCCAAACTGCCGCCCCGCCTCAGTCTCTCTGTGGACCTGCCCACTCTGCGGGGGTCTGCCACCACGACTTTCCGCTACGACGCGAATCTGAAAAACGAGGGGGACGAAGAGACCACCGTCAACCTGCAGGCCAGCGCACCCCAGGGCTTCCTGGTCTCCTTCCGCTATATAGGCCAGGAGGTGACCAGTCTGCCCGTGGGGGCCAACGAGTCCAAGCGGATCAGCATTGAGGCCCGGCCGTAT
This sequence comes from Chloroflexota bacterium, assembly GCA_017743275.1. Lineage (GTDB taxonomy): Bacteria > Chloroflexota > Anaerolineae > B4-G1 > DUEL01 > SpSt-77. The sequence continues at coordinate 824 of JAGHZG010000206.1, forward strand.
GCCCAGATTCCGGCGGGGACCTATCCCATTGAGGTCGTCGCGCTGGGCGGCGAGAGCGAGGCCCGGGTCTCCCTGGTGGCGGAGGTGACCGGGCAACCGGACCTGATCATCCGGACGCCCGATGAACGGCTCTCCACTCAGGTCTACACCGGCCGCGAGACACCGGTCCAACTGGTGGTCCAGAATAACGGCTCCGCGCCGGCCCTCAACGTGGAACTCTCCGCCAGCGCGCCCTCCGGATGGTCGGTCCGCTTTGAGCCCGAACGGGTTCTGGAAATCCCCGTCGGCCAGCGGGTGGAGATTACCATGCACGTCAAGCCTGCCGATAAGGCTGTGGCGGGCGACTATATGCTGACCGTCCGGGCCCGGCCCCAGGACGGCGGCTACGAGTCGGCGGACTTCCGCATCACCGTGCTCACCTCCACCCTCTGGGGTGTGGTGGGGATTCTTCTCATCGCCGTGGCCGTGGCGGTGGTGGGCTGGGCCGTGATGCGCTTCGGACGCCGGTAAAGGGACAAAGAAACGGCCGGCCGGGTCTTCCAACCTGGCCGGTCCTCACCTCTCTCAAGGAGGGCCTATGGACGCACCGGTCATCCAGACACAGGAACTGACCAAGCGCTACGGCGATTTCGTCGCCGTGGACCGTCTGAACCTGGTGGTGGAGCCGGGCGAGGTCTTCGGCCTTCTGGGGCCCAACGGCTCGGGCAAAACGACGACCATCCTGATGCTCCTGGGGCTGACGGAGCCCACCTCCGGGACGGTGCGGGTGATGGGGCTGGACCCCGCCCGGCAACCGCTCAGCGTTAAGGCCCGGGTCGGCTACATCCCCGACCAGGTGGGCTTCTACGATGACCTTACCGCCCGGGAGAACCTGATCTACATCGCCAAACTGAACGGCATCCCCCGGGCCGAAGCGTACCGCCGGATAGACGAAGCGCTGGAGCGGATGGGCCTGACGGAAGTGGCGGACCGTCCGGTAGGCACCTACTCCCGGGGGATGCGCCAGCGGCTGGGGGTGGCGGAGGTGCTCATCAAGCGCCCCGCGCTCATCATCATGGACGAGCCGACGCTGGGGCTGGACCCGGAGGCAGCGCGGGAGTTCCTGAAGACTATCCGCGACCTGAAGGCGCAGGGGATTACCGTCCTGGTGGCCTCTCACCTTCTCCACCAGGTCCAGGCCGTCTGTGACCGGGTGGGGCTATTCCATCGCGGGCGAATGGTTCTGGAGGGGACGGTGGAGGAACTGGCCCGGCGGGTCCTGGGCGGCGGCTATCGGGTGCACGTGGAGGCGACAGGGCCAGCATCGGCCATTCTGGAGGCCCTCCGTCGCCTGCCCGATGCCACAAAAGCGGCCCAGGCAGGGCCGGAAACGTACATGGTGGAAGGTCGTCGGGACCTGCGGGGCGAGGCGGCCCGCGCCGTCGTGGAGGCCGGCGGGTCCCTGCGCGCGCTCCAGTTAGAAGAACCCAGCCTGGACGACGTCTATGCCCGATACTTCCAGGAGGTGGAGCATGGCCGCGAAGGTTGAGACTGGACGGCTCCCCCGGGAAGGCTCGCCGTGGACCGGGCTCTGGGCAGTGGTGGCCAAAGAGATGGCCGACTATCTCACCGGCGTCCGGATGCAGATTCTGGAGGCGCTGATTGTGTTGACGGCCGCCGGTACCGTCTTCGCGGCGGCAGAGAACCTGCGCACCACTGTCGGCCAGGACCGTTTCCTCTTCCTGCGACTGTTCACCGTCCAGCAGGACCCGCTACCGGCCTTCATTGGATTCCTGGCCTTCCTGGTGCCGCTCATCGCCATCGCGCTGGCCTTTGACACGGTCAACGGGGAGTTCAACCGGCGGACCCTCTCCCGCGTGCTGGCCCAGCCCATCTACCGGGACGCGCTGCTCTTTGGCAAGTTCCTGGCGGGCCTCTTCACCCTGACCCTGGCGCTGACGGCCATCTGGCTCCTGGTCTTCGGGTTGGGGCTGGTACGGCTGGGGGTCCCGCCGGGCGGCGAGGAGGTGGCCCGCAGTCTCCTCTTCCTGGTGGCGACCATTTTCTACGGCGGCGTCTGGATGGCGATGGCGCTCCTCTTCTCGGTCCGCTTCCGGCAGCCGGCCACGGCCGCGCTGGCGGCCATCGCCGTCTGGCTCTTCTTCACCGTGTTCTGGGGGATGATCGCTCAGGGGCTCGCGCAGGTGCTGGCGCCGGTCCGGTACGGGCTGGTGGCAGAGGTGCTGGCCCAGGACCAGGTGGCCAGGGCGCTGGCCCGCGTCTCGCCCATCGCCCTCTACAACGAGATCGCGATGGCGCTGCTGTATCCATCGCTGCGGGCCTTCGGACTGCTGGCGGTGCTGATGCAGTTCCAGGAGGGGGTGATTCTGGGGGCCCCGTTGCCGCTGCGCCAGAGTCTGCTGCTGATCTGGCCGCAGATGACGGGGCTCATCGCCGCGACGGTTCTCCTGTTCGCGGTCAGTTACATCCTCTTCCAGCGGCAGGAAATCCGCGCATAACCGGGGTTGAGTTGTATGGCGGCGGCGAAGCCGCCGCCATACAACTCTTTTTCTACGGCGATTCGGCCCGCAGGGCAAGCCCCTGCGGGCCGATGATTTCCAGCGTCCACGGCCCGCTCCCCGACCCGCCGACGGCGCGGAAGGGGCGGCCCGGACCGGTCTCGGCGGACCAGCGGGCCGCCTCTTCGTTCCCTCGCCGGAGCAGCACCGTCACGGCCATCGGCCGGACCGTCTCCACGGCCACTTCGGCTCCCTTTCCCAGCGGGGTCACCCGCGCGGCCCCTTCGGCGTTCGCCCAGGTATATCCCCCCATCCCACTGACCGCGTACCAGTACTCGGTCCAACTGACGCTCCGGCCCGGCCCCAGCGAGGCATAGTCCCAGAACGTGGCCGTCAGCCCGCCCCAGAGTTCAAAGTACCGGCTCCCGTCATCGGTCCACAGGTTCGGCGGCAGGTCCCCCAGGCAGAAGATTTTCACTCCCCGAATGGAGGACGGGGCCACCCGCACCATCCCCTGGTCGGCCTGCAGGTCGTACGCGCCGGCGAAGCCCGCCCCCGCCGCCTGGGGCACGAAAACTCCCAGGTACGAACGCCATTCCCCGTAGCGGCGGAAGTCCCGCCCGTTGTGAACCGGCCATGCCATCCGCCCGCCCGGGCCGGGCAGTGAACCATCCCCGGTGGAGTGGAGGATGACCTCGGAGACCGGCAGGACGAAGGTCAGGTCGGCGGAGGGGGTGTTGAAGTCGGAGAGGGTCAGCATCGCGTTGGCCCAGAACTGGAAAGACCGGGATTCGGCCGTGGGATTGGAAATGCGCGGGGAGACCGCGATGCGATTGGTGCCCCGCTCCAGCCGCACCGTCACCTCTACCACCAGCCCGCTCCGGTCGTCCACTCCCCGCAGGTAGACCCCATCGCCCAGCAGCCGGTACTCCCACGGGCGGTACTCTATCAGCCCGTGCTCCTCGGTGGGGAAGGCCCACTCCATCCCGCCGGTGGCCAGCCACCAGCCCCGGTAGCCCCAGCGGGTGGGTTTAACCACGGGATTGGCGTAGAAGAGTTGTCGGCCCGTCGTCCGGTCGGTCCAGCGAAGGATGCGGCCCCCCAGGTCGGGGAGCACCACCAACTGGACGTAGTCGTTCTGGATGAAGACGGCGCGGTAGACGCGGGGAGCGGGTCCGCCCACAGCCCCGAAGTCCAGCCGGGGGTGGGGATAGACG
>JAGHZG010000207.1 GCA_017743275.1 Chloroflexota bacterium
TCGTCGGCAGCGTCAGATGTGTATAAGAGACAGTCCCTCAACTGAACCCCTTTGACGCGCCCATTGAGGCCCGCAAGCGCCAGAACCTGGTCTTGGACGCGATGGTCCGCCAGGGATGCATCACCGAGGCGCAGGCGGCAAAGGCCAAAGTGGAACCCTGGCGGCTGGCCTCTCCCACCGAGCAGTTTAACTTCAAGGCCCCCCACTTCTCCGTCTACGTCCGCAACGAACTGGAGAAGATGTTCGGCGCGGACATGGTCTACCGGGGCGGCCTGCGGGTCTACACCACCCTGGACTACAACCTCCAGCAGCAGGCGGAATGCGTCGCGCGGGCCCAGATTCGCCGTCTCTCCGGCGAGGACGAGCAAAAAGTGATAGAAGAGGCCGTCGCCTCCGGCTGCGAGGCCGCCCGGTACCTCCCGCCCCTGCGGGCCGCCAGCCGGGGCAAGGACCACTACGTCACCAATGCCGCCATCGTTGTCCTGCGGCCCGGGACAGCGGAGATTCTGGCCATGGTGGGCAGTCTGGACTACTGGAACGAGGCCATCGCCGGGCGGTACAACGCCGCGCTGGGCCTCCGCCAGCCCGGCTCCGCCTTCAAACCGTTCACGTACATCACCCTCCTCTCCCAGGGCTACACTCCCGCTCAACTGTTCTGGGACGTCCGGACGGCCTTCCAGCAGCCGGGCCAGCCCCCCTACGTCCCCGAGAATTACGACCGCAAATACCACGGCCCCCAGCGGCTGCGGCTGGCCCTGGCCCGCTCCTACAACATCCCCGCCGTCGCCGCACTGCAACTGGCAGGCGTAGATAACGTCATCCGCACCGCGCACAGAATGGGCATCAACAGTCTGGGCCGGGGGACCGGGTACTACGGCCTGAGCCTCACCCTGGGCGGCGGCGAGGTCAGTCTGCTGGATATGGCCTACGCCTACTCCGTCTTCGCCAACTACGGGAAGATGATCGGGAAGCCCACCACCCCGAAAGGTCCGGGCTACCGGGACCTGGATCCCGTCGCCATTCTGCGGGTGGAGGACCGCCACGGCCGCGTGCTCTACGAGTACCAGCCCCGGGAGCGCCAGATTCTTTCCCCCCAACTGGCCTACCTGATGATCAGCATTCTCTCCGACCGCCAGGCCCGCTGGGCCGCCTTCGGCCATCCCAACTCACTGGAACTCTCCAAAAACCGCCCTGCGGCGGCCAAGACCGGCACCACCAACGACTTCCGGGATAACTGGTGCGTCGGCTTCACGCCCCAAATCCTCACCGGCGTCTGGATCGGCAACTCCGACAACTCCGAAATGGCCAACCTCCCCGGGTCCGAAGGGGCCGCGCCCATCTGGCACGCCGTGATGGAGTACGCCCACAAGGACCTGGAAATTCTCCCCTTCCCGCGCCCCGAGGGACTGGTGGAAAAGGAAATCTGCGCCACCAGCGGAGAAATCCCCACCGAGGATTGCCCCTGTCCCCGGACGAAGGAACTCTTTATCCCGGGGACGGAGCCCCAGCCCAGTTGCAACTTCTACCAGAAACTGCGGGTCAATCGGGAGACGGGGCGGCTCTGCACCATCTTCACCCCGCCCGAACTGTGTGAGGAGCGGGTGTACGAGGTCTATCCGCCGGAGGCCGCCGACTGGCTGGCCAGCCTCCCCGAAGACCAGCGTCCGCCGCTCCCACCCACCGAGTACGACACCATCTACGGACCCGTCCTGGCGGACGCCGACGTCATCATCACCGAGCCGCAGCCCTACTCCTACATCGGCGGCGAGATGGTCCCCATCGTCGGCAGCGCCAAAGGCGGCGATTTCGCCTTCTACCGTATCGCCGTCGGCAAGGGCCTGAACCCCACCGAGTGGATCCAGATCGGCCCCGATCACTACAACCAGGTGGACCGCAACGTCCTGGAATACTGGCACCTGGCGGGCTTTGAGGGGCTATACACCCTTCAGTTGATTGTGGTGGACCACAGCCAGGCCGTCCGCCAGTACGCCATTCAGGTGACGGTGGACCACACCCCGCCGATGGTCAAATTGACCAACCCGGAGCCGGGCAAGGAATACACCCTCGGCAAGGACGAGTGGGTCAACGTCAATGCGGACGTCCAGGACAATTACGCCATCGCGCGGGTGGAGTTCTACCGCAATGACGAGGAACAGCCCTTCGCCGTCCGCACCATCCCGCCCTACAACGTCAACTGGTGGATCAAAGAAGTGGGCGAACAGCGCTTCCGCGCCGTCGTCTACGACGCGGCGGGTAACCGCGCGGAGTCCGAGGTGGTGAAGATAAAGGTGAAGCCGAAAGAAGGACAGCCGTAACTTTTTATCCGTTCGGAGTCCGGCATCGTCTGTATCTTTCAAATGGAACACGGATGGACACGGATAATACGGGTTTTCACGGATTTTGCTCCGTGCCGATCCGTGAAACCCGTGTTTAGCCGTGTCCGATTTCCAAACTGTCCGGGAGACGGCCCAACGGGCGGTGGAATATGGGAAGGCCATCCTCCAGTTTGTCCAGCAAAACCTGGCGTGACGCGCCTCAGTGGGAGTCGGTGGAACGCTTCGTGGAGAACGTGCGCCCGCTGAACCCCCGGCTGGTATTGCTGTTCGGCTCTCTGGCGAAAGGGGATTTCACCCAACACAGCGACGCCGACGTCCTGGTGGTTCTGGAACAGCCGGTGGACTGGGAGACCGTCTATCGGTGCAGCGACGGGGTTGTCCAGCCCGTAGTGGTGACTGGGAGGAGGCTATCGCTCGGATAGAGGAGGGTGAGCCCTTCTTCCTTGAAATCCTGACGGAGGGGGAAGTGCTCATAGATCGGGGCGGGGCCTTCCGCCAGTTGCGCCAGCGGTCGGCCATCGCGGCCCGGAAGCGGGGGTTGGAACGCACCCCCTACGGCTGGCGCTGGAGGGAACAGAGATGATCACGCGGGTGCGGGTTCAAGGGTACAAGTCCCTTCGGGACGTGGAGATTCGGCTCCGGCCTCTGACGGTCATTATCGGACCGAATGGCGCGGGCAAGAGCAACCTGTTTGATGCCCTCGGCCTGCTCAGCCGGATGGTCACTCAGCCCAACCTCCAGGAGGCGTTCAAAGGACATCGGGGAGTGCCCCTGGAGGCCTTTTATTGGGGGGACGGAGGAATTCAGGCCCTCCTCTCGCGTCCTACGGCGGAGTTTACCATAGAAGTGGATGTGCAATTAAGCCCTTCTGTGGTGGAGACGGTGGAGCGTCGTATCCGGGAAATGCGGGAAGGCCTTCCAGGAGAGGGAACCGAGACCGGACGGCGGCGAGTGACCGAATCCTATTTGCGCTACACGCTGACAGTGCAAATTCGGACGGATTCCGGAGACCTGAGAGTCATCCGGGAACGATTGGTCGCGTTAAACCGGGAGGGAAACGAGAAAGAGTCCCGGAATGCGTTTATTGAGCCCGTAGACGGCCGATTGCGCCTGCGCCTGGAGGGGCAGGCCCGCCCCACCGATCACGAAATCGGGCTGGACCACACTCTGGTGTCGGCGCCTCTCTACCCACCCCACTATCCTCACATCACTGCCTTCCGGGAGGAACTTTCCCGATGGCGATTTTACTATTTTGATCCGGAGACAATGCGGGCTGAGGTTCCCCTGAAGGAGGTCAAGGGCGTGGGGCCCTTCGGTGCTGACCTGGCGGCATTTTATAATACCCTGAAAATTCAGAATCCCCGCCAGTTTGAAGCGCTAAACCGTGCCCTTCGCTCCCTCCTGCCCCATGTCAGCCAGTTAGAGGTCACCCGTACCCCCGAGGGATTCCTGCGCCTGGAAGTTTGGGAGAACGGGAATCCCTTCTCCGCCCGGGTGATTTCCGAAGGGACCCTGCGCGTCCTGGGGCTGATGGCCATCACGCACCCCTTCACCCCCATCTCCGTCGTCGGCTACGAAGAGCCAGAAAACGGCGTCCATCCCCGAAGGCTTCAATTGCTCGCTGAATTGTTGCGCAATGCAGCGGAGGGGGGAAAACAAATCCTGGTGAACACGCACTCTCCCGTCTTTCCCCGGTACTTCCCGCCCCAATCGCTGATCGTGTGCCGGAAAGAAAAGGGAGCAACGGTTTTCCGCCCTCTGGAGGACTTGGGGCCGCGGTTCGCCTCTCAGAAAAAAATTGAGCAGGCACTGGAAGAAACGCCGCTGACCGATCGGATCCTGCGGGGGGATTTCGGTGGATGAGATGACAATCTGCTATTTCCTTGAGGATATTGCCCACGAACGCTTCCTTAAGGCTCTGGTTGCTCGCCTGGCGGAAGAGCAGGGCCTTTCTCCTGACCGACTCATCCATGACGTGCGCAATGCCTCTGGGGGACGAGGAAAGGTCCTGGAGGAGTTCCGGCAGTTTCTGGACGACCTCTCTCGCCAGTCAGGGACACCCGATGTCCTGGTTGTCGCAGTGGATGGCGACTGTGTCGGCTATCGGCAACGGCGGGAGGCGATCCTTCGGATTGCTAACCAGAAGGAATACAAGGGATTGATGGCCTGCGCGGTTCCGAATCCTCATAT
>JAGHZG010000208.1 GCA_017743275.1 Chloroflexota bacterium
GAGATAGGCCTCTCTTTCCCCCCTTTGCCGAATTTTGAACAATCACCTCCTCATCCCGAACGATGGTGAAGAGGGTGCGGTGGTGGAGTTCCCGGGTGCCCAGCAGGTCCCGCACGGAGGGGACCAGCGGCAGGTCATCCCAGATGGCTTTCTGCAACCGCGCCAGGCCAGTGCTCTCCAGAATCGTCGCGCCGGGGACTCCTGCCTCGTCCCACGCCCGGAGAACATCGGGATACTGGTCGGGATTATCCAGGACCAGAACGACCAGATAGGCCATGGGCATGCCTCCCGAGCGAAGGGGCGGGGTTTTGCGGCAGCCCTTTGGGCCGCCGCAAAACCCCGCTGCAATCAGGTCCGGCGGTCTGCGCTCCGTTCGCCGGGCGGTTTCCGGTAGAGGGCCCGCAGCAGGTAGTTGTCCTACAATCCCAGTTCCGCGCGCGTTCGGATATAGCGGAGCACCTGTTCGCGAGAGAGCATCCCCACCAGTTCGTCCCCCAGGACAACCGGTATCTGGTTGACCCCCGCGTCGTCCATTATCCGCAGAGCATCCAGAAGCGGCATGTTCGGTGCTACCCGGATGGTCCGCTCCCAGGGCACGACGACCTGAGTGAGAAATGTTCTACCCCAGTCTTCCTGGGGCACTCTCGTGACGTCGGCGAGGGTCAGGATGCCGCGCAGATGGTCCTCCTCGGTTACGAAGAAACAGCGCCGCCTGCCAGTCAGAATGTAGCCGTCTACCAGGTCCCGTAGGGAGAGGGTGGCCGGGACCAGCGGGCACTCCCGGGCCATCACCTGATCCACTGTGACGCCGCGCAGGGCCTTCTGTATGCTGGTCTGGGCGTAACTGGCCGCTGCTGCGTTCTGCAGGAACCAGCCAATGAAGGCCAGCCACAGGCCGTTGACCCAGTTCCCGGTCAGCATGGTCAGGAGACCGATGCCGATGAAACCGAAGGCCACCAGTTGGCCCGTGAAGGCCGCGACCTGGGTGGCGCGGTAGAAGTTGCCCGTGAAATGCCAGATGACCGCCCGCAGGACCCGCCCACCGTCCAGCGGGAAGCCCGGGATCAGGTTAAAGAGCCCCAGGATCAGGTTGATGCGCATCAGCCAGATGCTGGGCGCGGCCAGGTAGGGGATGGCCCGGTCCAGCCACCAGAGGCCAGCGAAGAGGCCGGCCATGCCGAAACTGGCCAGCGGCCCGGCGATGGCCACGCGGAACTCCATGCCCGCATCCTGCGGCTCCCGGGCGATCTGCGCCACTCCGCCGAAGATGAACAGGGTGATGCCCTGGACGGGGATGCGGTTGCGCAGGGCGACGACCGAGTGGCTGAGTTCGTGGACCAGGACCGACCCGAAGAAGAGCAGGCTGGTGACCGCACCCAGGAGCCAGTAGGCACTCCGGGGCAGGGCAGGGTATTCGGCGGGGAAGTACCCAACCGCCAGGGACCAGGTGACCAGTCCGAAGACCAGGAACCAACTGACGTGCAACCCCACCGGGATGCCCAGAATCCGGCCCAGTTTGACGTTCGCTTCCATAGTTCCTCCTTTGCAGGATGAATCCTGCTCCTCCTACACTGGCGAGGGTACGGGTACGCGGCGGCGCCGCAGCCATTTCTCCGCTTCCACCATCAGATAGCCTACCAGACCAACCCCGATGATCCGTCCCCAGGCCGCCGCACTGATCGGCGCGGTGGAGAAAGCGGAGTTCATAAACGGCGCGTAGGTGAACAGAAGTTGCAGAAGGACCATCGCTGCGATGCCCGCCACCACCCACCGGTTGGAGAACACACCAATCTGAAATATGGAATGGGTCAACGAGCGACAGTTGAGCAGATAGAACACCTCCACCATCACCACGACGTTCACGGCCACAGTGCGGGCGGCTGATAGGCTTGCGCCGGTGAGGAGTTCCAGTTCAAATAGGCCGAAGGCGCCCGCCAGGATGATCATACCGATCAGGAAAATCTGCCAGAGTAAAGGGCGGGTCAGGATGGGCCCGGCGGGATCGCGCGGTGGCCGCTGCATAATCCCTGGCTCCTGATTCTCCAGGGCCAGGACCAGACCCAGCACGGCGACGGTGGTCATGTTGATCCACAGGATATGGACCGGCAGGACGGGCAGCGTCACTCCCAGGATGATCGCCAGCAGAATAATCAGCCCTTCGCCCAGGTTGGTCGGCAGGGTCCAGGCGATGATTTTGGTCAGGTTGTCAAAAACCCGGCGGCCCTCCTCCACTGCCGCCTCAATGGTGGCGAAGTTGTCGTCGGTGATGACCATGTCGGCCGCTTCTTTCGCCACGTCTGTGCCGGTGATACCCATCGCGACGCCCACATCGGCCTGCTTGAGGGCCGGGGCGTCGTTGACGCCGTCGCCGGTCATAGCGACGATGTGCCCGCGCGCCTGAAAGGCCTCCACCAGGCGGAGTTTCTGCTCCGGTGACACTCGGGCGAAGACCGCCACGCGCTCCACCCGGTCAATCAGTTCCTCGTCGCAGCAGGCAACCAGGTCGCTGCCGGTCATCACTTCGGGCAGGCCGTCGGGCCCGACGGTCTCGCCGTCCAACCCCAGTTCGCGGGCAATGGCGGCCGCCGTCAGCGCATGGTCGCCGGTAATCATCTTGACCCGGATGCCTGCCGTCTGGCACGCCCGCACCGCGGCAACCGCCTCCGGTCTGGGCGGGTCAATGAGGCCCTGCAGGCCCAGGAAGACCAGGCCCTGCAGGTCTTCGTGGCGGAGAGACGAAACGTCCGGGGGCAACTCGCGCCGGGCAAAGGCCAGCACGCGCTGTCCCTCTTTCGCCATTTCCTCCGCCCGGCGGTGCACGGCCTCCGCGTCCAGCGGAACCGGTTCTCCCCGCGCCCCCATCGCGGCAGTGCAGCGGCTCAGCACCGCTTCCACGGAGCCTTTGACGTAGACAACTCGCGGTCGGCCTTCCCCGGCGTTGTGGAGCGTGGCCATGTACTGGTTCTCGGACTCAAAGGGGATGGCGTCCAACCGGGGCAGGCAAACGGCCGTGGGACATGAGTCGTCAAAATCGAGCGTGATGGTCAGGCCGGCCTTGCGCGCCGCCGCAATCAGCGCGACCTCGGTCGGGTCTCCCTGGGCACGCCAGACGCCGTCTTCCTCCACCAGACGGCTATCGTTGCAGAGGAGCCCCGCCTTCAACGTCTCCAGCAGTGCGGCGGGCTCCGCTTCTGGACGGACGGACTGGCCCCCGCGCTGGATTTCGCCAACCGGCGCGTAGCCGGTGCCCGTCACCCGGTAGACTGCGCCGGGCACCGCGATCTCCTGGACGGTCATCTGGTTCTGGGTCAATGTGCCGGTTTTATCGGAGCAGATGATGGTCACGCTGCCCAGGGTCTCCACGGCGGGCAGGCGGCGGATGATGGCGCGCCGCCGGGCCATACGGGAGACCCCGATGGCCAGCGTCACCGTCAGCGCGGCGGGCAACCCTTCGGGAATCATCGCAACGGCCAGGGCGACAGCAGCGATGAAGGTATCTACCACCGATTGGCCGCGCAGGACGCCGACCCCGAAGGTTACCGCAGCCAGCGCCAGGATGGCGTAGAGGAGCATCCGGCTGAAGCGCGCGATTTTGCGGGTCAGTGGGGTCTCCAGTTCGGCGGCGGACGAGATCAGTTGGGAGATGCGGCCCACCTCGGTGTCGTCTCCAATGGCCGTCACCACCCCGACGCCGGAGCCGTAGGTGACCAGAGTGGACGCGTAGGCCATATTGCGCCGGTCCCCCAGGATGGTCTCCGGCGGCAGGATCAGGTCGGCGTCTTTCTGCACCGGCACCGACTCGCCGGTCAGCACGGCCTCGGCAATCTGAAGGTCGCGGGAGCGGATGAGGCGCAGGTCCGCCGGAACCCTGTCGCCCGCTTTGAGCACGACGACGTCACCCGGCACCAGTTCAACGGCCGAAATCCGGCGGGTCCGGCCAGCGCGAATGACCGTGGCCTCGGTGGTGATGGTCTCCGCCAGCGCCTCTATGGCCCGCTCGGCCCGGGACTCCTGGATGAAGCCGACGACGGCGTTGACCAGGACAACAGCAAGGATGATGGCCGCGTCTACCAGGTCTTTGACAACCGCCGTGACAGCCGCCGCGACCAGCAGGATGTAGATCAGCGGGTGATGGAACTGCAGGAGAAAGCGGACCAGCGGGCTCTGCTTCCGGCGCGGGGTGAGCCGGTTGGGCCCGAATTGTTCCTGACGGTGCCGGACCTCCAGGATGTCCAGCCCCCTCTGGGCATCGCTGTCCAGGAGTTGCAGGGCCAGTTCGGACGGTAGATGGTGCCAGTGGCGATGGATCAGAGACAGCATACCTCTCCCTGTATAGTTTTTACTACAGCAACGTAACTACTGGTTTGTCAACCGTGCTTTTGTGGGTCTCTGCGCTCATCATGTTGGCGAATCCCGGCCACAAAAACAGATTTGACAAACCACTACGCATTAAGGCAAAATCCGCACTTTGCTTGCCGCATTGGGCTGTACCCTCACCCCTCCCCCAAC
>JAGHZG010000209.1 GCA_017743275.1 Chloroflexota bacterium
ACCACGGCGCCCCCCGAGAGGAACGCCCCCAGCGAATCCGCCACCTCCGCGCGGGCCTCCAGGCGGGGGTCGGCCCAGACCAGAACGGGATGGCGGCCCTCCGCCTCCCCGTCCGGGCAGAGTTCCAGCCGCCGGGCCAGTTCCGCCCGGTAGAAGGGGTTCCCGGCGATGAGGCGCGCAGGGCGGCCCCAGAAGCAGGCCAGCACCGCGCAGAGATTAAAGGCCGTCTGATGGAGCAGGTCCGGGAGAACGCCCGGCCGAGATGCCTGGTCAGCGCGCGGTGACGGGATAGTGCCAGCCGTAGAGATGAAATCCGTGTCCATCCGTGTCTATCCGTAGAGCGAGTTGCTGGTAGTGAGCCACGAAGCGAAGCGGAGAGGCGCCCTATCCCAGCGCTTCCTGGTAGGCCTGGACCAGCCGGGGGATGATCCGGGGCCAGGCGTACTCCGCCTCTACCCGCGCCCGTCCCTGCCGCCCCATCTGCGCCCGCCGCTGCGGGTCCTCCAGCAGCGCCCGCATCTTCTCTACCAGGTCATTCATATCCCCCGGCCGCGCCAGCAGGCCGTCTTCCCCATCCCGGACGACGGAACGGACACCGGGGATGGAGTGGGCCAGGACGGGACGCCCACACGCCATCGCCTCAATCAGGACCATCCCGAAGGACTCCGGGGGAAACGACGGCAACACCACCAGGTCGGACGCCGCGTAGCAGGGCGGCAGGTCCCGATGGGGGACCGTCCCCACAAACCACACCCGCCGGGCGATGCCCAGCGTCTTCGCCAGGGCCACCAGCGATGGTTTCAGGTCGCCATCTCCAACCAGCATCAGCCCGGCCCTCTCGTCCCCCATCCGGGCGAAGGCCCGCAGCAGGTACCCGGCCCCTTTGAAGTGATGGGCGCGGTCCAGAGAACCCACAAACAGCACCAGGCGGAGCGCCTCCGGGATGCCGTACCGGCGCCGCACCTCCCTCCCGTCCACGTCTGGGTGGAAGTGGTCGGTGTCCACCCCGTTGGGAACTTCTATGACGTCGGACGGGCAGCGGAAGAGAGGCGCCATCCGGCAGGACGCGGCGTGGTCCCGGGAGACGACCAGATATTTGCGCGCGCCCCGGAAGACGAACGGCGCGCAGACGGCGGTGTAAAGGTCAAAGAGATACCGCCGGGCCCCGTCGCCGATCAGGTCATTGTGGTGGGTCAGGACGTACGGGATGCGGCGGAGGGCAGAGACCAGGCGAACCATCTCCGCTCCGAAGATGAACGGGTAGTGCAGGTGCAGGATGTCAAAATCCCGGAGGGCGAGCAACCCCGGCAAAAAGGGGGCGTTCCCCATCCGGAAGAGCGCGGGCAGGCGGCGCACCGTCACCCCTTCAGGAGGGGGTACATCTCCGACAGGGCCGGCGGCGGTGAAGACGGTGACGGAATGGCCCAGCCGGGCCAGCCCCTGAGCCTGGTAGCAGCAGACCAGGCCGGTCCCGGCGTAGTAGGGCGGAAACGTGGCCGTGATGTGGGCGATGCGCATCTTGTTACCACCGGACCAGGGCGAGCGTCAGCCGGTACAGCAGGCAGAACAGGGGGTCCAGCCACCGGTGGGCCCAGCGGGCCGCGGCTGCGCGCCCCGTCTGCTCGTAGGCCAGATGGGGGACGCAGATGGTCAGCAGATCCCGGTCGCGGGCCCGGCGAATGGCCTGGACCGCCCGTCGGCGGGCCCGGATGGCCCGCCAGTTCTCCATCACCCAGAGGTATGCCCGAACCTTCTCCCGCCACCGACGGGGATAGTACCGGAGCAGGAACCCCCAGGTGACGACCTCCGCCAGCAGAAGGGACGGGAGAAGGACCAGCAGGGTCCGCCAGCGCAGGTTTTTCAGGAGCAGGAGATACCGGTTGCGCTCCTGAAGAAAGAACTTGTCCTTCCCGAAGCGAAAGGCGTAATCGTGGTGGACCACCGAATGAGGGACGTAGCGGCACCGGTATCCGGCCAGCCGGGCTCGCCAGGAGAGGTCCGTATCTTCCACGTAGAGGAAAAAGGCCTCGTCCAGCCCGCCCAGCGCGTCCCAGGCCTCCCGGCGGACGGCGAAGGCGGCGCCGGAGACGGCCACCACGTCCCCCGGGTCCGCCAGCGCCGCCGGGGGCATCCCGGCCCCCCGGCAGAAGGCCAGGCCGGTCAGGTGGACCTCGTTGCCCGCGGCGTTGATCCGCGCCGGGTCGTCCATCCGCAGGATGCAGGGGGTGGTCAGGGCCACCGAGGGGTCGGAGAGGGGGGCCAGGAGTTCGTCCAGCCAGCCCGGGTCCACCGTCGTATCGGGGTTCAGGAAGACCAGGTACTGCCCTCGCGCCCGGCGGGCACCCAGGTTGCAGCCGGACCCAAAGCCGCCGTTCTTCGGAGACCGGACCCGGACAACGGTGGGGAATCTCTCCGCCAGACGGTCCAGGCTGCCGTCAGTGGAACCGTTATCCACGACGATGACCTCGTCCTCCGGGCGGACCGTGGAGAGGACAAAGGGGAGACAGCGTTCCAGGTGGGGCCAGCCGTTGTGGTTGACGATGATCACGCTGGCCCGCACGGAAGCGGCGGCCTCCTGCCCGGCAGGGGAAGACATAGCGGGCAACGGCACCCCCGGACCCCCGATTTCCGACCGACCGACGCCTCCCTCGCCCATCACCGGCTTGTGCCCTGGAGGAGGTTCAGGATCAGCCCGCGCAGGGAGTGCAGGATGAAGCCAGTAGAGATGCAGATGGAGCCGAGGATGGTCAGCATCACGCAGATCAGGGCATAGCCCACGGCCAGCATCTGGGTTCGGCGGTAAATCTCCACCACGCAGAACCCCCAGCCCATCCCGATGAGCAGGAGAAGGGAGCCGATGAGGCTGAAAACCAGCAGGGGGCGATGCTGACCAATGTAGCGGAGGATGCCATCCAGGACCATCAGGCCCTGGAGGAAGGCGGAGCGCTTGGGCTTCCCGTCGTAGAGGACCGTCACCGGGACTTCTTTCACCCGCCAGCCGTGCTGCCGGGCCAGCATCTGCATTTCGGACTCCACAGAGAAGCCGTTGGAGTGGAATTTGAGGGAGTCCAGGACACGCCCGGAAAAGGCCCGGAAGCCGTTCTGGGAATCGGTCAGGTGGACACCCGAAGTGTGGTTGGTCAGGAGGTTAAAGAACCGATGCCCCCACACCCGGGCCAGGGGTACCCGCGAGGATCCGTTCAGATAGCGGGTGCCGACGACCATATCCGCTTCGCCGGCCCGGATGGGCGCCAGGAGGGATGGGATTTCCGCCGGGAGATGCTGACCATCTCCATCCAGCAGGACGACCGCCCGGGGACGGAGACGGCGGGCCTCGTTCAGACCGGTGCGCAGGGCTTTGCCTTTCCCCTGATTTTGCTCGTGGCGGACTACGATGGCGCCCGCTGCACGGGCAATTTCCCCCGTACCGTCGGTGGAGCCATCGTCCACCACAATGACCTGATCCACCAGGGCCCGGGTCTGCAGGACCACGCTGCCGATGAACCGGGCCTCGTTATACGCCGGGATCACGGCGACCACTTCGGTTTCCCCACTTTTCCATCCCATTCACCATCGCTCCTCCCCGCCCGTGCCCCCGACTTTTGGTGTAACTATCAGCCGATTGAAATCGTCCTCCCTGGGCACTTCGTGCCAGGTGTCGGCCTTCGCCGACACCTGGAGGTCAGCGAAGGGCGACCATCGGCCGCAGGCCCAGGAAGGCTGACTTCCGTTGCGCCTGATAGTTACCTTATTGATTGGTTTAAGAATTCTCCAACCCATTTCCAACCTGATTATAACGGGCACAGGGTCGTGCGTCAATAGGAAAAATAGGGGAAACACGTTCCCGTAACAAACCTGTAACAGAGAGCCAACAGGGGTTGGGAGCGGACATCCGTGTCTGCCCGCCGCCAACCCCTGTCGTTGCGTCGCGCGGAGAGGGGACACCTACCCCATCCCGACCATCGCGCCGACCGGAGGAACCGCCCGGCTGTGGACGATGACGGCCCCGAGGGTCTCCTGAGCGCTCAGTTGCGGCTGAACCACGGCCAGCCAGGCCAGGCGCGGGGCATAGAGGCGGGCCAGCGCCGCCCAGAGGTAGAGGGGAAGTTTCCCGCTGAGGATGAGCCCTTCCGCAGGCGGGGCCGGGACCACCGTCCCCTCCATCTCGGTAATATCCAGATAGGCCTCCGGAAGGGAGAACTCCAGCCGGGCAACGGACTGCCCCTCCTCCCATCCCACCTGCACCCGTAGGGGGCCGGAGGAGGGAGTCCCCATCTGAAGGCCCGGCGGCGCCGTCCACCCCAGCCGGGCGTCAAAGAGGTAGAAGGGAGCAGGGAGCGCGTGGACGGCCAGGGCCGCGTAGAGCCAGTTCGGCCCCCGGCCGTAGAGGGCCAGCGGCTCCCCCGCCGGGAGGTAGTCCAGGGCCCACCCCAGGTCCTCCGGAAGCCACCGGTTGGGGTCATGGCCCCGCTGCCGGGC
>JAGHZG010000210.1 GCA_017743275.1 Chloroflexota bacterium
TCACTGCCTGGAACTGGCAGTCGGTGGCGATGATTTTCCTGGCCATCTTCACCGCGCTGGTCGTGGGCGCGCTGTTTATCGCCGCCTTTGACCCCGATGTATGGGCCGCGTTCGGCGAAGGCGTCGGCGCCGGATTGCTGACCGCCGGGGCGTCCATCGTCAAGGCCTACGGCGCGTTCCTTGAGGGCGCGTTCGGCAACCCGGCCCGCATCCTGGCCGGTCTCCAAATCTGGCTGGAAACGGGGGATAGCGCGCGCCTGCTGCGGGCCATCTACCCCATCACCGAAGGGCTGCGGCTGGCGACGCCATATATCTTCGCCGGGCTGGCGGTGGCGCTGGGGTTCCGCTGCGGTCTCTTCAACATCGGCGCGGAAGGGCAATACTTCATCGGCGGGCTGGCCTCGGTCTATGTGGGCTACGCAGTGACCGGGTTGCCCTGGTTCATCCACCTGCCGCTGGCGCTGGCCGCGGGGATGCTGGGCGGGGCCTTCTGGGCGTCTATCGCCGGATTCCTCAAAGCCCGGACGGGGGCCCACGAGGTCATCAACACCATCATGCTGAACTACATCGCCTACCGCCTGGCCGATTATCTGCTCCAGGTGGGCGGCCCAATGTCCCGCCCGGGCGATTTCCGCCCGGTCAGTCCGGAGATTCAGCCCACGGCCCATCTCCCCCAGTTCTTTCCGAACGACCTTGCCATCCGGCTGAATACGGGCCTGCTACTGGCGCTGCTGGCCGTCTGGTTCGTCTACTGGTTGCTCTTCAAGACGACAGTGGGTTTTGAGATTCGCGCTGTGGGGGCCAACCCGCGCGCGGCGCGGACGGCGGGGATCAGTGTGGCCCGCAACATCGTCCTGGCGATGGCGCTGAGCGGCGGGCTGGCGGGGCTGGCCGGAGCGCACGACATCCTGGGCGTGCTCCATTTCATGCCCAACGCCTTCTTCTCCGGCTACGGCTTTGACTCCATCGCCCTGGCCCTGCTGGGCAAGAGCCATCCGGTGGGGGTCCTGCTGGCGGCCCTTCTCTTCGGCTTCCTGCGGGCCGGCGCGCAGCGGATGCAGGGAGTGGCCCACGTGCCCATAGACATCATCTCCATCCTCCAGGCGCTCATCATCATCTTCATCGCCGCGCCGGAGATCATCCGCTTCATCTACCGGATTCGCGCCCCCAAAGAGACGGCGGAAATGGTCTTCACCCGGGGCTGGGGGCGGGTATAGAGGAGGAGAAGATGACCCAACTGCAAGGATTGACGCCAGAGATGTACAAAGCGATCGTCGCCGTAGTGGACGATCGGATGAAATCCATCCGGGTGACCCGTCGGGAGTACGATCGCCTGGTGGCGGCCCAGGCCCGCACGGAGGCAGCACTGGACCGGCTGGCCGAGGCTCAGGCCCGTACGGAGGCGCGCGTGAATGAACTGGCTGAGGCCCAGGCCCGCACGGAGGCGCGCCTGGATGCACTGGCGGAGGCCCAGGCCCGCACGGAGGCGCGCGTGAAGGAACTGGCCGAGGCCCAACGGCGGACGGAGGAAGCCCTCAAAGCGCTGGCCGAGGCCCAGGCCCGTACGGAGGCGCGCGTGAAGGAACTGGCGGAGGCCCAGGCCCGTACGGAGGCGCGCGTGAAGGAACTGGCTGAGGCCCAGGCCCGCATGGAGGCAGAATTCCAGAAGTACCGGGAGGCCTCGGAGGCCCGCTTTGCCCGCATAGAGGCGGCGCTGGACCGGCTGGCGGAGGCCCAGGCCCGCACGGAAGCGCGCGTGAAGGAACTGGCGGAGGCCCAGGCCCGCACGGAAGCGCGCGTGAAGGAACTGGCGGAGGCCCAGGCCCGCACGGAGGCGGAATCCCAGAAGTACCGGGAGGCCTCGGAGGCCCGCTTTGCCCGTATAGAAGCAACGCTGGACCGACTGACCGAGGCCCAGGCGCAGACCGAGGCTCAACTTCGGGACCTGGTCCAGGTCGTGAAAAAGATGCAGGATACCCTCGCCGCTGTCAAAGGCCGCCAGTTGGAATTCAATTACCACTACCGGGCTGGAGCGTACTT
This sequence comes from Chloroflexota bacterium, assembly GCA_017743275.1. Taxonomy (GTDB): domain Bacteria; phylum Chloroflexota; class Anaerolineae; order B4-G1; family DUEL01; genus SpSt-77. Next base: position 2,041 of record JAGHZG010000210.1, read on the forward strand.
CGGCCCCCTATTGCGACGGCTGCGGGCCTTTCTGCCGGTGGAGTTGGAGAGCGAACTGGAAACTCGCCTTTCTGCGGAGGATTTCCGGGACCTGCTCTCTTTAGACCTGGTGGTCACCGGGCAGCCTCGCCATCTCCCCGACGCGCCGCAGGTCTGGCTGGCGGTAGAGGTATCCAGCGTGGTGGACCGGCACGATGTGGAGCGGGCCATCCACCGGGCGGGGTTGCTGCGGCGGGCCGGCCTGCGGGCCATCCCCGTGGTGGCTGGGGAGGACATCACCGTTGGCGCCCAACGGGACGCGGAAGCGCATCGGGTGGTGGTCCTCCAGGACGGCCAAGCACTCTTCTGGGAGGCCGCCCTGGCGGATGTGCTGGGCTGACACCTCAGAGTCTTTTGGAGGAACTATAACCGATGGCCACCACAACCTCTACCTGGGAGCGCATAGCCGCACGCGGGGGCGTTACCCCCAGACGGGCCCGAACCTACGGATTCCTTTTCATTGGGGCCGGGCTGCTGATCTACCTGCTGTTCGCCCGGGTGGCCGCAGCGGGCCAGACCAGCACGTTCGGCCTGAACTTCGGCACGGCGGGCCAGACGGCCCCCGTCCCCGACCTGGTCCTACCGACCGCGCCGACGCTCTACGTCCTGGCGCTGGTCTGCGCCTTTATGGGGGGCTGGCAACTGGCGCGCGGCTTCCAGCGGGTCAACCTGGTCCTGGGAATCATCGCCGGACTTTTCGTCCTGGCCTTTCTCACATGGGCCTCCCAGGGCCGTGCCTTCAACCTGACCGGCATGCTGAATAGCGCCCTCCTGCGGGCCGTCCCCATTGCTCTGGCGGGGCTATCCGGGGTCATCTGCGAGCGCTGCGCCGTCATCAACATCGGGATTGAGGGGATGATGCTGACCGGCGCGTTCACGGCCACCCTGACGGGCAGTCTGGCCCTGAACGTCTGGGGGTGGCCCTCGTGGGCATCCATGCCCTTCGGTCTGGTCTGCGCGCTCCTCTCCGGCGCGCTGATGGGGCTCCTGCTGGCCGTCCTGGCCGTTCGCTTCAAGGTCAATCAGATCATCGCTGGAACGGCCATCAACATCCTCTCCGTCGGCATCACCAGTTTCCTCAGCGCCCGGATTCTGTCCCACTTCCAGCAACTGAACAACACGGGCACTCTGCGACCGGTGCCCATCCCTCTGCTTTCCCAGATTCCCGTTATCGGCCCGGTGGTCTTTGAGCAGAACCTGCTGGTCTATCTGCTCTACATCCTGCTGGTGGTGGTCCACGTCGTCCTCTTCCACACCCGCTGGGGGCTGCGGACGCGGGCCGTGGGCGAACATCCCCGCGCCGCCGACACGTTGGGGGTCAACGTCTTCAAGACCCGCTACGTGAACGTGACCATCGGCGGAATGGTCGCCGCGCTGGGCGGGGCCTTCCTCATCCTGGGGTCGGTGGGCCGGTTTGACGAATTGATGACGGCAGGCAAGGGCTTCATCGGCCTGGCAGCAATGATTTTCGGCAAGTGGATGCCCTTCGGGGCCTTCGGTGCGGCGCTCATCTTCGGCTTCGCCGACGCGCTGCAGACCAAACTGGCCATCCTGCAGGTGCCCATCCCCTCCCAGTTCCTGCTGATGGCGCCGTATCTGGTGACCATCATCGTCCTGGCCGGGGTGGTGGGCGAGGCCGTGCCGCCCGCCGCCGATGGGCAACCGTACGAAAAGCAGTAAACGTGAAAAGTGAAACGTGAAAAGTGAAACGTGAAAAGTGAAACGTGAAGCGTGAAGTCGGATGAAGGGAATTTTTCAGGGACTGGCGCGGACGCGCAACGCCATTTTCAGCCGCATCGCTTCTCTGCTGGGAGCCACCGAGGTCACGCCCCAGGTCTGGGAAGAACTGGAGGAACTGCTCATTCAGGCCGACGTGGGGGTGGAGACGACGCTGGCGCTGATGGAGCGGCTGCGCCGCCGCGCGCGGGATGAGGCCATCCTGCGGGCCGACCGTCTGCGGGACGCGCTGAACGAGGAACTGCGCGCGCTCCTCCCCACCCCACCCCCGCTGAACCTGGGCGGACGCCCGCTGGATGTGATCCTCATTGTGGGGGTGAACGGTTCGGGGAAGACGACCAGCATCGCCAAACTGGGCTACCGGTACCGTCAGGAGGGGCGAAAGGTGCTGCTGGCGGCCGCCGACACCTTCCGCGCGGCGGCGATGGACCAACTGCGCATCTGGGGCGAACGGGCGGGCTGTCCGGTGATCTCCGGGCCGGAGGGGGGCGACCCCGGCGCCGTGGTGTACGACGCGCTCCAGGCCGCCCGCAGTCGGGGGATGGACATGGTCATTGTGGACACCGCCGGACGGCTCCACACTCGCTACAACCTGATGGAGGAACTGAAGAAAGTGCGGCGGGTGGCGGCCCGCGCCGTGGAGGGCG
>JAGHZG010000211.1 GCA_017743275.1 Chloroflexota bacterium
AGACGCCGAGGGCGCAGAGTTTTTTCCTCAACAATCTCTGCGCACTCTGCGTCTCTGCGGTGAGTTTTTGCAGAGAAGTTATCAAAAACGACCTATAAGGAGGGGAGCGATGGCTGCACGCAATGTTTCTTACGGGAAATGCTTCGTCTGTGGCAAACGGGTGGCCAAAAGTGGGATGGCGCGCCACCTGCAGCAGTGCCTGTCGGCTCACGAACCGGAAGCGAAGCGGAAAGAGCGCCTGTTCCTGATTCGGGCCGAGGGGAGATATGCCCCCGGGTACTGGCTTTACCTGGAGATGCCTGCCCGCGCCACCCTCGCCGACCTGGACGGGTTCCTGCGGGATATCTGGCTGGAGTGCTGCGGCCACCTGAGCGCGTTTGAAATCGACGATGTCCGTTACAAACTGGACACAGATATGGTGGACGGGATGTGGGAGGGCATCTTTGGCCGTTCCAGACGGGCGCTCGCGATGGAAGAGACCCGTCTGGACAGTGTCCTTCAGTTGGGACAAACCTTCTATCATGAATACGACTTCGGGACCACAACTCATCTGAAGTTGCAGGTGGTGGGCGAACGGGAGGGGCCTCATCCCCGGGGGAACGTGCGCCTGCTGGCCCGCAACTACGCCCCCATTTACCCGTGCAGCCAGTGCGGCGCGCCGGCGAAGTGGATCAACGTGTATGAGGGGGAACTGTACTGCCAGGAGCATGCGGAAGAAAGCGAGGACTGGGAGGAGGCATTCCTCCCTCTGGTCAACTCGCCCCGCGCGGGAGAATGTGGTTACACCGGACCCAGCAGAAGGAGCCTTGCGTTTGAGGAGCCCGACCCCGTCCTGTCGGCGCAGGGGCAGTAGGCCGGGAGGTGATATGCGTTACCTCGCCCGTTTCCTGTACCTGGTGGTCGTTCTCTTTTTGCTCATCGCCATTGGGAAGGCCGCCGGGCCAGCCGTCGCGGAGGAATACCGTCCCGCTGTCTCTTCCCAGGACGATATGGACTATTTTGTCTATCTTCCCCTGGTCCACAAAGCCCCCAACGCCTGCGAGCCCATCCCGGGGGTGAATTACCTTTCCCTCTCGGTGGTGGACCGGTATGACCCACAGAAGCCCCCACCGGAGAACAACCCGGACTACCGGATTCTGCTCCTGGGGTACAACCCGGCGAACCAGGCGAAGGGGCTGGTATACTACGGTCCGTCCAATGACCCTAACACTCCGCCCCAGTTCACCACCCTGTTTGCCAGCCCCTGGACCCTGACCATTCTCAACACCTATCAGGCCAACGGCTGGGATTGGGACAACCATCGGCCCATTCCGACTCCGTGGACGGATCCCCCGGTCTCGGTCATCGGCATTCAGACGACGCCGAAGGCCATCGTGCGGGTGCCCGATAGCAGTTATATCATCGGGACAGATTGTGGCGACGGGGGGTGCGATGCGCTGGTCCTCTACGCTTCCCAGTCGGAGATCACCCTCCGGTATGCCCGGGAGGACGACGTGTATCCTGGCTATACTGTCCACATTGCGGGCATCTGCGTGGAGCCGACGTTGCTGTCCCGGTACCAGCAGAATCACGAGGCGGGGCGAGATTACCTCCCCGCCGTGCGGGGCGGCCAGCCCATCGGGCGGGCCTGGGGCACCGAGATCGTTGTCGCCATCCGGGATAACGGCCCCTTCCTGGACCCCCGGGATTGCGACAGTTTCTGGAAGGGGTGGTGCCCGTAAAAGTGCCGGGGTATCGCTGCATAGACTGGAGACCAGATGCCCAGAAAAAAACGTGCTCGCAAACGCTCCCTCGCGGTTCGGCGGAATGATGAACTCCCTCAGGTCCTCCTGGAACGATTTCGCCAGAGTCCTCTTTGGAGACCGGAGGTCCAGTTCATTATGCCGCCCGTCAAAGTGTCCGCTATGGTGATAGAAGTGATGCGTCCCTATTGCGATATGGCGGATACGCTAACTGCCTTTCACAACCTGGTCGTTCTCGGGACGATCGCCTGGAACGCTGCACATCTCTCCGGGCCGGACCGGACCCAGTTCGTGGAACAAACCCTCAGCACACTGCCGATCCCCAAAAAGATTCGGGATAAAGAGATTCGGCAAATGGTGGATACGATGATCCGGCGCAAGGAGACCCTCTACCCCCAGTACCGGTACTGGATTGTAGATTTTGAGGTCTATGAGACGCAGGACGAGTACCGGCTTTCTGTGCTCTCTATTCCGATGAAGGACCAGGACACATTCTCTGAAGATAGGCAGGCGGGAGAAGATCAGGAGAGTTCGCTGCAGTAAGCCACGAACAACTCGCGCAGGCCGATAGCAGTGGCGCAGGCTGTCGTGGCGCAGGCTGACAGCCTGCGCCACGGCTGTCAGCCTGCGCCACCGGCCCTCTGGAGGACCCATGCCCCAACGCCTCTCGGTGATAGATGTAGACCGCTGTGTCGGCTGTCAGTCCTGCATGTTCGCCTGCGCGCGGCGGCTGGGAGAGGGCGGGCTGGCGGGCGCCTGCATCGGCGTCCGCTCCGCCGGAGGCATCCGGCGCGGCTTCGTCGTCGTGGTCTGCCGGGCATGCCCCGACCCGCCCTGCGCGCGGGTCTGCCCCACCGACGCCCTGGTCCTCCGGCCCCCGGGCGGCGTCCGCCTGCGGGCCGAACGCTGCATCGGCTGCGGCAACTGCGCCGCCGCCTGCCCCTTCGGCGCGGTCTTCTGGGACGCCAGCCAGAATAAACCCCAAATCTGCGTCTACTGCGGCTACTGCGCCCGCTACTGCCCCTACGACGTCTTGGCGCTGGAAGACCTCACCCCACCCCCGCTGCTTGTGGCCGGGGAGGGGTGAGGGCAGGAGGCCCCCATGCTCCCCAACGACCCTCTCCGACGAGTGCTCTACGTGGACCTTTCCCGCCGCCGGTTCTGGGTGGCGGACCGGCCCGACCTCTTTGAGGACGGTCTGGGCGGCGCAGGGGTGGCCATCCGCCTGTTAGAGGAGGAGTGCCCGCCTGGCGCCGACCCCCTGGGGCCTGAGAACCCCATCATCTTCGCCATTGGCCCGCTGGTGGGCCTCTTCCCCATGGCCTCCAAGACCGTGGCGATGTTCAAGTCCCCCCACACCGGCAACCTGGGGGAGAGCCACGCCGGGGGCCGCTCCGCCGTTGCCCTCCGCATGGCCGGGTACGGCGCGGTCGTCCTCCGGGGCGCCAGCCCCACCCCCGTCTACCTCGTCATAGACGGCGACGAGGTCTATTTCCGGGACGCGTCGGCCCTCTGGGGACTGCGCTCCAGCGCGACCGTCGGGCGGGTCATCCGGGAACGGGAGCGCGGGGCGGGGACGCGCACCATCATGCGCATCGGACGAGCCGGGGAACGGGGCATCACCTACGCCTGCGTGGTCACCGAGACCTACCGCCACTTCGGGCGGTTGGGACTGGGCGCCGTCTTCGGGAGCAAGAGACTGAAGGCGCTGGTCATTGCCGGGCGGCGCTCCCTCCCCGTCGCCGACCGGAAGGCCTACCGGGAGACGTACGACGCCATCTTCCGGGCCGCGACCGAATCCCCCCTGATGCAGAAGTACCACGAACTGGGCACCGCGATGAACGTCCTCCCGCTGGACGCCATCGGCGCGCTGCCCACCCGCAACCTCCGGTCGGGCCGGTTTGAGGGGGCGGAGGCCATCTCCGGGGAGAACCTGGCCCGGAACTACCTGGGCCGCCGGGTCGCCTGCGCCCACTGCCCCGTCGCCTGCATCCACCTGGCCGCGCTCCGCCTCCCCTATCCCAACGACCCGTACTTCTACAAGACGGTCATGCTGGGGTACGACCACGAGCCCATCTATGCGGTGGGCTCTATGCTGGGCATCGGCGACGTCGCCGGGATGCTGCAGGTGATGGACGAGACGGAGACGGTGGGGCTGGACGTGATGAGCACGGGCGTCACCCTGGCCTGGGCGACGGAGGCGCTGGAGCGGGGGCTGATCTCCCGGCAGGAGACGGACGGGCTGGCCCTGGCCTGGGGGGACTGGGAGACGTACGTCGGGGCCATCCGGCGCATGGTGGACCCGCCCAACGACTTCTACCGGGCCCTGGGGCGGGGGGTGGAGTACGCCGCGTCGGTCTACGGCGGCGCCGACTTCGCCCTGGCCTTCGGCGGCAACGAGATGCCCGGCTACCACACCGGCCCGGCCGGTCACCTGACCTACCTGACCGGCGCCCGGCACAGCCACCTGGACAGCGCCGGCTACAGCCTGGACCAGCGCGCGGCGGCGAAAGGGGAAACGCTGACGCCGGAGGGGGTGGCGGAGGCGCTGCTGGAGGAGGAGCGCTGGCGACAGGTGCTGGCCAGCCTGGTCGTCTGCTTCTTTGCCCGGGGCGTCTACACCCCGGAGGTGGTCCAGCGGGCCCTGGCGGCGGCGGGCATAGAC
>JAGHZG010000212.1 GCA_017743275.1 Chloroflexota bacterium
AGATGTGTATAAGAGACAGATTATGGAAAGTGGGCGAGCGGGGACTTCCTCTACCCGCCACCAGGTTTCTATTTCCGCGGTCTGTCCAGGCCGGGAGGGGAAACCGAAGAATTCAAATCCCAACAGGGTCAAACTGCCGACCTGTATGGGAGGCTCAGAAGCAGGGCGCGGCAGAGGCGTTCGGATCGGTTGTTCGTAAATCGCGAAGGGCGGGAGGGCCCCAGTGCGGCGTTGCTCATAACTCAGACGGGCACTGCTCAGGCATCTTCGCAGAAAAGAATCTTTCCCGAGAACCGTATCCCGGAAGAAAGCGAACCAGCCGGGCTCCTGGCCGCCTGCGGGGTACAACCAGCCAGCGTTACAGTCAAAGTAGGCCATCCGCAGGTCGTCCCGACCGAAGCCATCGGCTGCGGCCTCGGGGGTCAGCGGCGCTACCGGTACGGTACACTGGGCCAGCCAGGTGGGCGGCGGATCATGGGGAAGCACCCGGTAGACAAAAAGAGCAATCCCCGGCCGGGCAATCGGTTGCTGATGGCGGAACCAGTCAAAGTTATCCGGCTCACCCACAAATACCCCCTGTAAAGTGGTCGCGGAGATCACATGGACACCGGGCGAAGGGTCAAAGCGCGCGTACAGCAATGGTACCCCTTCGGGAGATAATTTCCACTCGTAAGAACGATATGCAATCCCATACAGAGAAGGATCAGCATAGGTGTAGAAACTGATATAAATAGGGCCTTCACTGGGATACCGACCCAGCCATTGCCGCAGAGCCTTGAAAGACTGTCCCCAATCCAGGTTAGAGTCCACCAGGTATCGGTGTCCACCGTATGGGCCGCCGGCCAGTTCGTTGAAGTAGGCCAGGTAGTTGGGGGCGATGCGCAGAGTGCCCAGGGCCAGCCAGGCCAGGGACGCGATACGGAGTAGGGAGTAGGGAGTAGGGAGTAGGGGATAGGTAGCCTGGGCTTCAGCCTGTGGAGTAACCCGGGCTGCAGCCTGTGGAGTGGGTGAGGTGCCGAGGCGACCTGCGAGGATGAAGAAAAACGGGAGCGCGGGCAGCAGGTAGCGGTAGCCAATGGCGATGGTGCTGAAAAGGGTTGTCAGGCCGTAGAGAAGGGGATACAGCCAGAGGTCCCGGTCCTGCCATCCTTTGCGGGGTGAGCGCAGAAGGACCATCAGGGCAATTCCCCCCAGGATGAGGGTCGGCAACGGGGTTTTCAGGAGAAAAGCGAGGGGGTAATAATACCACCATCCGTGATGGCCGACCTGGCCCATCAGGAAGGCCGCGTGGCCCTCGGTCGCGTGTTTCCGGAGCATCTGCCACAGCAGCCAGTGGGTAGCAAAGGGGTAGGGCCGGACCTCAAAGCCGTAGAAGGCCCAAAGGGTCAGAACGGCGATTCCGACCACTGGGGTCAGCCTCGCGGCCCAGCGAAGCCATACCCCTATGCTCTTTTGGCGGCGAAAGTCCTCCAGGGCCCAGGTGATCCCCAGCAGGCCCACAATCCCCACCGGGAAGAAGCCGGAGGTCTTGGAGGCCAGGGCCAGCCCCAGCGCGATGCCGCTGAGAAATCCCCATTTCCACGAGCGCGTTGCCGCCCACCGGGTGGCCGCGTAGACCCCGACGAAGCCCCAGACCATCAGCAACACGTCCGTTGTGGCCAGCCCGGAATGGGCCAGGACGTTGGGGTCAAAGGTGAAAAGAAACAGGGCCACCCACCCTGCTCTGCGTCCGTACCGTTCCCGGGCCCAGCGGTAGACAACGGCGGCGCCGATCAGGGCGACCAAGATGATAGGGTAGCGGGCCACAAAGGTTGCCGCTTCCAGCGCCGGGCCGGGGCCATACCAGCGGAGAAAAGCGCGGACAAACCGGGAATGTTCCCCTCCAGCCCACCCGTCCAATTCCTCTACCGCTGGTCCGGGCTGAAGCAGAAGGCCGATACCCGCCAGCGCGGCCGGCAGAGGCGGCTGGGCAACCGCCCACGCGAACCGGAAATCCCCCCGCGTCCAGTAAACATACCCTTGGGCCATATAAACTGGCTCATCGGCCGTCAGGGAGAGATGGGGGATGGAGAGGACGACCTGGCTGAAAAATAGCCAGAGCAGCAAACAGGGTATAATCCGCAGTCGGTTTGGGTGAATCATCGCCCATGCTAACGTGCCAGGCACGTCTGGACGTGCCTGGCACGTTATATCGTCATCTCATCACCAGCGGCAAATAGACGTGAACCAGCGGCGGCACGTGGACCGTCACCTCTATGGGCGCGGAGACTTCGGTGACACAGGAGCCGCCCAGCAGCCGACGGGAAAGGGCCACAAACCGCACGGTTTGGCCATCCTGCAGACCAGGGATGACCGCGCGGTGATGGGTAACGGGAGTCACATCCAGCGAGGTGGCATCCGTAAAGGTCGGAGCCTTCATCACCAGCGGGAGATAAACAGTGAACGCCCCGGTGGGCGAAATCGGCGGGGAGGGCGGGGGGAGAATCTCGTACCAGACCTGAGTGGAGGCCGGAGCCAGAGTGTTCCATTCTATCACCAGTGTGTTCAGCACGGTAGATGTGACAATGTTGGTAATAAACCCGGAAGGTGTCCAGGAAGCAGGTTCTGGCAACCGGCCACCCGGATAAGTGCCTGTGATCAACCGCCCGGCGTCCCAGATGGTATCGTAGTAATACGGGCCACCGTAGGGAGGCGGTTCCGGATGGGCGTAGAGAATCGCCGTGAGCCGTTCGCCCAGCGGCTCAGCCTCTACCGAGAGTTCCTCCCAGGTGAAAAGCGATGTTTGTTCCCGCGACCAGACAGTTAAAGGGGGCAGGCCGGTGCGGACCACGCTATCCTCATCGTTAGGACCTATGGGGGCCCGGGTGGTCAAAGGAGTCCCCTGGGGGTCCAGGCCGATGCGAGCATGGGGCAGCACGCCATCCAGCGAGTGGTTTCGGGCCCACATAGTGAGGCGGTAAGGGGTGCAGGGAGTCAGACCAGTGACGACCTGATAGACACCCGCCTCATAGGTTGCGCCCCATTTGAAATAAATCTGAGCGTGGTCACCGTCGTATCGCCAGGAGCGCCAGGCACGCACATCGTCAAATTCGGGGATCACAGAGCCCTGCATCCACCAGCGGGCCCAGCCCCCGGCGATAAAGTGATTGGGGTAACGCCAGTAGAAAGGCAATTGGTCAAAATTGCCGTTGACCAATAGATTGGAAGTAAAGGATTGGGTCTCTATCGGTGGGGCGGGCAACCAGCCCTCTGCACCCGCCTGGGCCGGAGAGAGGGGGGAACGGCCGGGATCCGGCGGGGGCGGCGCGGCCACTGAAGCGGCCCCCGCTATCAGGGCGAGCAGGAAGATGAGACCCAGAAGAGAGACCAGTTTTTTCATGGGATGGCTACTACTCTGTCAAGGCTGATTTTTCAGTTTGGTCGGATTTGAGAAACACCCTGCTGGCTGGATATGTGGGCCTATAATGACCTCATTTGCCCATATTTGGGGGTATTCAACCCCATCGCAAATATAAGTTTCATAATTGACAGAGTACTACCTCCTCGCTATTTGGAATCTATGGGTGTAACTATTCAGGCGCTGACTGAAGTCAGCCTTCCTGGGCCTGCGGCCGATGGTCGGCCTTCGCCGACACTCTGCGGTCGGCGAAGGCCGACACCCGGCACGAAGTGCCCAGGGAGGACGATTTCAATCGGCTGAATCGTTACCTATGGGTAACGATATGAGCATGATATTCACTTCTGGCGCTCTGGCAAGGGGCCACCGCTCCATCGTGTCCAGCCAGTAGGCGCCGGTGCGCAGATAGAGCCCGACGCTGGCCTGGGGGAGAGGAAACCGATGCCGCTGGACAATGACGTCACCGAGCTGCCACATCACCGGGGAGACCCCCAGCCCGTCGGCCAGGCCCAGAACATCACCGGCATCCGTCAGCAGGTGCGCCATAATGGAGAGGGGACGGGTAATCGGCCCCGCCGTCACCTGCCACCAGGTCTCCACCTCCAGCGCGTCCGCCTGACGGGAGGCCGTGGCACCCAGAAAAGTCAGCGGGCCATCCAACGGAACAGGGGAAGACATCCCCTCGGGGAGCACGAGATGAACGGACAGGCCGGGGACCCGCGCACCGGCCGGCCATTCGTAAACCCGGAAAGGTGGCGTCCCACTCCGCCGCTTCTGTTCGTAGGAGAGGCGGGCCGGAGAGAGATGGGACCGGGCGAAAGGAGTCTCCGTCACCGGATCCTGATAGAAAACGTACCACCCCGGCACATCCCCCCCGGCGGGATACAACCACCCCTCGGTGCAGTCACAGTAGACCCGGCGGAGGTCGTCCCGGCCGAACCCCTCGGCGACCGCTTCTGGCGAAAGGG
>JAGHZG010000213.1 GCA_017743275.1 Chloroflexota bacterium
AGCCCCGGGCCGAAGTGGGAGTGGAAGAGGAACCGGCGGAGACGGAGGGATTCCTGACCGGGCTGCGGGGGCTTCTCCCCATCGGGCGTGGCCTGGATATGCCCGCCACTGCCCAGCCATCTCTGCCGCGAGCCCCCAGTCCGGCGGCCGTTGCCCGGGCGGAACTCCTGCAGGGCCTCCTGTCCCGGCCGCTGATCGCTTCGCCGATGGCGGCAGCGCGGGAAGTCCAACGGCCCACGGGGTGGGCATTGGCCCGTTTTCTGGTGGGAGTGATCTTGCTGGGCGCGATTCTTCTCCCGATGCTGATCCGGTTGCCCCTCTTCGGCCCGCCGGTCGCCCCGACGGTGGAGGCCCTGTTCGCTGTGGTCAACCAGTTGTCGTCCAGTATCCCCGTCCTGGTGGCCTGGGAGTACGGTCCGGCGGAAGCGGAAGAGATGGACCGGGTAGCGGGTCCGCTGATAGACCATCTTCTGCGCCAGGAGGCCCGCCTGGTGGTGGTGAGCACGCGCCCGGAGGGGCCGGCGGTGGCTGAGGTCCTGCTGGCATCCCGTCTGGCTGATCCCTCGGAGCGGCCCCGGCGAATCGCCAATCTGGGCTACATGCCGGGACAGGCGGCCGGGGTGCGGGCGGTCCTGGGGAATCTGGATGATCGGACGGAGGTCAGCACAGGCCTGCCGGCATCTCAGGCGGAGGCTATGGTGGGTGTGCGTTCCGTCGCCGACGTGGGAATGGTGGTCGTACTGGCCGCGCAGCCGGACGACCTGCGGGTCTGGGTGGAACAGGTTTCCGCTGTCCGCCCGGATGTACCCATCGTGGCGGGGGTCAGCGCGCGGGCGGAATTGATGAGCACGCCATACCTGACCACCGGGCAGATTCGCGGGATGGTCGCCGGTCTGACGGGCGGGGCGGCCTACGAGGAGAAACTGGATACCGGCTGGGGGCGGGAGTACGAGTACTATCTGAACTCCCTGGGGCTGGCCCAGATAGCTGTCGCCGCTCTGGCGGTGATCGGCGCGCTCATCTTTCTGGTCGGAGGACGGAAGCGATGACGGCAGATCTGATTGGCCTGATTGTGGGCACGTTGCTGACTCTATTGGTGCTCAGTTACATCCTGGGCGATAACCCCCTGTACCGCCTGGCGCTCCACCTGCTGGTCGGGGCGACGGTCGGGTACGGAGTGGCCGTCACCGTGGTGACTGTCCTTCGGACCGTCTTACCGGCCCTTCAGAACGATTCCCCTGACCGCGTGCGGGTTCTGATTCCCGTTATCCTGGGCATTTTGCTGCTCTTCAAGGGGTTTCCCCGCTGGTCCGCCTGGGGCAATTTCTCCACAGCCCTTCTGGTGGGCGTGGGGGCCGCTGTGGCCTTGAGCGGGGCGCTGCTGGGGACCATCATCCCGCAGGCGGCCGCCGTGGGCTCCTTGGACGACTGGCTGCGGGGGGGAGCCTATGGGTTGCTCAACGGATTTCTGGTCACAGTCGGGACCATTGGCGCGCTGTTGGCCTTTGCGTTTACTGTCCCTCGTCGGCCGACCCTGCAGCGCCTCTGGAACAACAGCGTGGGGGTCCTGGGCCAGATGGGGCGGCTCTTTCTGCTGGCGACCTTCGGCGCCGCCTTTGCCACGGCCCTCACTGCCAGCCTGACTGTGCTGGTGGGGCGGGTCTATGCGGTTGTGATAGGGCTTCAGCAACTGCTCACCCTACTCGGGATGAGCAGTGGCTGACCACCAATATACCAGTTACCCATATACCAGCATGTACTGGATAGACGTTCAGACCGAAGGAGAATGGCCGCTGGACCTGGAGGTCCTGCGGCAGACCGCACTGGCGACGCTGATACACCAGGCCGCGCCAGACGTGGAAGTGGCCATTGTCATTACCGACGACGAAAGTCTGCAGGAACTGAACCGCCGCTTCCGGGGCATAGACGCGCCGACGGATGTCCTGGCGTTCCCGGACGATACCCGGGGCCCCTTTGTCAGCGCCCCCGGTCTTCCTCGCTATCTGGGCGATATTGCCATCTCCTACCCTCGGGCCGCAGAGCAGGCGGCGGAGGCCGGCCACCCGGTCCAGGCGGAGTTGCAATTGCTGGTTGTCCATGGCGTCCTCCACCTGCTGGGGTACGACGACCAGGAGGAATCGGAGCGGGCCCGGATGTGGGCCGCACAGGAGGCCATTCTGCGGGCCCTGGGAGTCTCTGTCCACCTTCCCGAATGATGAACCGCCGCTCCCGCCTCCTCGAAGCGTTTGGCCACGCGTTCTCCGGCCTCTTTCTCGCCATCCGGACTCAGCGCAATATGCCCATTCACCTGGCGATTGCCGCGGGCGTCATTGGGCTGGGAATATGGTTGAGACTATCCACCACTCAATGGGCCATTCTGGCCCTGACCATCGGCTCCGTCCTGGCAGCGGAGTTACTGAACAGCGGGCTGGAGACCGTGGTGGACATGCTCAGCCCGGACTACCACCCGCTGGCCAAACAGGCCAAAGATGTGGCCGCCGGAGCGGTCCTGCTGGCGGCGATGGTGGCCGTCGTGGTGGGGCTGTTGATTCTGGGCCCTCCTCTGTGGGCCCAACTGATGCGGTTGTTTGCAGGGTAAATCATCGCAATCCACGAAGGACACGAAGGGCACGAAGGGTTGTCTGTCCTTTTGCGGATGAAATCTCCGCGCTCTCCACGTTCTCCACACTGAATTGGGGGAGGTAGTGATGAGTTCTGGCTCGGACTACTACGACCGGCTGCGCCAGCGGTTGATGGCCATGCCCAAAGAGCAGTTGGTGGGTATGCTGGAAGACGCCGCGAAAAACTGGCTGGCCCACGACGGCCTGTGGTTTCTGGCCGTGGAGGAGGCATGCGGAATGGAAACCGCCATCCGCTGCGATGCCAGGGCCTGGGAACAGTTCTCGGCGATAGAGGCCCAACGCATCATGCAACGGCACGGTCTTCCGCCCAACGGGGGCCTGGATGCGCTGGAAGCCGCCCTGGGCTACCGCCTGTACGCCTACCTGAATGTCCAGGAGATTCGCCGCGTGGACGGGCGAACCCTGGTGTTCCAAATGAACGATTGCCGGGTGCAGGCCGCGCGGAAACGGAAAGGCCTGCCGGACTTCCCCTGCAAGCCCGTCGGGCTGGTGGAGTACTCCGTCTTCGCCCGCGCGATAGACCCCCGCATCCGCACCCGCTGTATTGCCTGCCCGCCTGACCCCCACCCCGAAGATTTCTGGTGTGCCTGGGAGTTTACCATAGACCTGTAAGAGACGCGAACGTGCCAGGCACTTCCCGAAGTGCCTGGCACGTTTGATCTTTGCGGGGTGTGCCCTATCCCAGGTGGGCCAGCAGGAACTCCTCCAGCGCCCGTTTGGGACGATAACCGACCACCCGGTCCACCTCCCGACCGTCCTTAAAGAGGATCAGGGTGGGAATCCCCATAATGCCCAGCCGGGCGGGAGTCCGGGGGTTGGCATCCACGTTCATCTTGACCACCTGTAGCCGACCGCTATAGTCCCGCGCGATTTCCTCCACAACGGGTGCAATCATCCGGCAGGGGCCGCACCACTCGGCCCAGAAATCCACCAGTATCGGCAATGGTGAATTGAGGACATCGTTCTCAAAAGTAGCATCGGTTACTTCTTTCATTTTCATAGCCCCTTCCCTCCTGAAAAGATAGCGGCGGTATTATCCCCCCGATGGGGAAAATTGTCAACTTGCCCCGGCACTCAACTACTCTCTAAATTATTCCTCTACCTTTAGGACAGCACGTCTAATCAACGCTACGATCCGCTCCTCTACCTCTGGGGTGATCTCCCGCACAGCAAAAGCGGTAGGCCGCATAGCGCCGTTGTCGAGATTGGCGGCATCGGTAAAGCCAAAAGTGGCGTAGCGAGTCTGAAATTTGGCTGTACCTTGCAAAAAGCAGACAACTTTACCTTCCACGTTCGCCCAGGCTGGCATACCGTACCAGGTACGGGGCATAAGTACTGGTGCGTGGTTCTGGATGAGATCAAAAAGGCGCTCCGCCAGGGCGCGGTCTGCTTCCGGCATCTCTGCAATGGCGGCTCGACAGGCGCTTTCGCCCGCCTCTTTAGATTTTTGCCAGCGAGCCTCGGCCTCAGTTTCCCGAGCCCGGTCTCTCATCGCCGCGCGCTCTTCGTCTGTAAAACTGCTGGGCTGGGTTGCTCTCTTTTTCGCGGGCATCGTTCATCTAACTCCTACACCTGGTGTCTTTTGTGGGTACTTTGTGGTGGGTAATTTATGGAGCGTTTTTGGGATGGTTCAATTTTCCAGGGAAATATGTTGACACTTTTACAGGCGTGAAAATTCCGCCTGGCCCTCACCTCACCCCTTGCCCCCAGGTTCATTGATTTTTCTGAATCATTCGTGCCCCTC
>JAGHZG010000214.1 GCA_017743275.1 Chloroflexota bacterium
CATCGGCCTGAATAGTTACGTTGAGAGAACCGGGGGTTTACCGAATCTGTGATTAATACCAGACGACAAACGAGGTCGGAACCGTGACAGTTTGCATACCAGCCTGCACGGTGACCTCTATCACCACCTTCTGCCCGGATGGAAGCCCGGAAAAATAGAACGTCAAACTGGAGATTCCCCGGGAATCGGTAGCGTTCATCGGGTAAACCACTGGCCTGTTGGGGAAGCGAATCGTCGCCGTCGCCAGGACTCCCCGCATCGGCTGGCGCCCGGCGTTGGTCACATAGAGGTAGACGGTCTGGTACCCTTCCCGACCGGTGACCGGGTATCGCACAAAAGCATAGGCCCGAATAGTCGCCCCCTCAGCAGGGGGAGCGATAACGGCGGGCTGAGCCGAAAGGGGCTGGGGCTTCCGGTACTCCTCAGGCACCCCAAATTTCTGGATATACGCCATCCCCAGTGCTCCGACGACGACCCGGTCCCCGCGCGGTCGCTCTGGATGCCATTCCAGCCGGGTACGCTGAAAATACTGAACAATCCGCCCATTCTCCACCAGCGGCTCCGAAATGGGGTAACCGAAGACGTCCAGACCACCGTTTTGATCATAGAAAGTGAGAAACGCGTAGGATACGGTGTGCCCGGTCTCCGGAAAGTACCGCTGGAAGGGATTCCCCCGGGGAGCCCGTTCGGGCGGGATGGGCGGCGTCCGTTTCCCCAATTCCTCCCCCAACAGACCCAATTGGACCCTGTAAGGGACCGGGTTTTCCGGATGCCACTCCATCCGTACGTTGTCAAAATACTGTACCCATAGTCCCAGCCGGGGGTCGTAGAACACTTCTGTTTGAGGATAACCGAAGATACGGCTTCCCCCGTATTTCCGGAAAAATTCCAGAAACGGGCCTTTGATATAGTGGCCCGTCAGTTGGAAGTATTCCGACTCCCCCTCCGGGAAGGCCGGTTGTCCGTTCGGCGAGGCAGCGACGGGAGCGACGAGCCAGACCAGCACCACCAGCCCAACCAGAATTCCCAACTTTCCTATCCACGATCCACGATTATCCGCCATCGCTCCTCCCCCTGTCACCTCTCTATAATATATATTTTATCTCTGAAGACAGGTACTGTCAATCCCCCAAAAGTCCTATCCCTTGCACAGGGTGACTGGGAGTCTGCTGCAAGATTGCTTCCAATCCAGGTACATTGAAAGCCCCGTATATCCGATTTTGCCTCATTGAGCAGGTACGATAACAAAACGAAACGCTCCCTGGAACCGGTCTTCTATCCAGATACGCACCTCATAAGTGCCGGGATCATACCCTCCCGGCCTCCGGTAATACAGAAAGGTTGTCCCCTGTTCTCCCACCATGTACGGGCAATCGGGCATCCGTACCCACCACAGACAGGTATTTCCATCCAGATATTCCCCCTCCCGATACCAGCCGTAGGTCCAGGTCGCGCCCCGGTTCATTCCCTCGTAGCGGATAAAGGCGTAGACCCGAAAGTCCCCGGCGGTAAATTCGGTGCCGGGATGTACAGGCCGGCCATTTTCCTCCCCCAGAGCGAAGGTCTCCAGGGTAATCCGGGCCTCCGGACGGGCCGGAACGGCGCCGGGCAGGGGCGAGAGGGCCGTCTCCGGCATCGGGTAGAACGGGGTTGGCGTCGGTGTCGGAAATGGGGTGGCCGTGGGTGGAGGTATGGTCGGCGACGGCGCTGGAGAAGGGGTTGGTGTTGCCGTCGGGGACGGCTGCGGTGTTGCCGTTGGTGACTCCGCCCCTGCTACAGATGTTGCTGTTCCGCTAACCGGAGGGGGGCTCACTGCCCGCCAGCGCTGCTGAATGTAAAAGGTACTTCCGCTCAGAATCAACGCGACAACCGCCACCAGAAGCCAGCGAACGCCGCTCCGCCGGGCAGCCTCCCGCATAAAGTAATAGGGAGCCACCCGGGCGTGGCGGAATTTCAGGATACTGACCCCCACGGCCAATATTGTCAGGGCCAGCAACCCAATGGCCAATCCAGAAACCAGGGGAAGAGCAGACCATTGCGGCACGATGGTATATCCCCTTTCCTTGTATGTAATATGCCAGGCGCTTCTGGAAGTGCCCGGCACGCTTTCTCATTGACACTGAATCGCTTCCGGCTTTAAAACGCCGATGAAGGGGAGATTGCGATACGCTTCGGCAAAATCCAGCCCGTAGCCAACAACGAACTCATCGGGGATTTCAAATCCGACAAAGTCCAGGGGAACATCAACCTCACGTCGGGAGGGTTTGCTGAGCAGGGTGCAGATGCGGAGGCTGGCCGGGTGGCGGGTCTGAAGGTTGCGGGTGATGTAATCCATCGTGCGTCCGGTATCTATGATGTCCTCAACGATCAACACGTGGCGCCCCTCTATGCTTCGTTCCAGGTCCAGCAGGATGCGCACCACTCCGCTGCTCACCGTCCTGCTACCGTATGAAGAGATGACCATAAAATCCACTTCGTGACGAAACGCCAGATGGCGGGTCAGGTCAGCCAGAAAAACAAAAGCCCCCTTCAGAATACAAACCAGAAGGGGAAAATCTTCATCGGTGTACAACCGATTGATCTCCTCAGCCAGAGAACGCACCCGTGCCTGGAGCACGTCCTCGGGGATCAATATGTTCGCCACGTCGTCATAGAGGCTCATCGATTGCTGATTCGTGATTCGTGATTCGTGATGACTGATCGCGAATCACCCTGCCCATCGCTGCTCATTGATAGGCAACAGCATAAGCGATCCGCGATCTGCGATCCGCGGTTATTCCTGCAGCACGACCGGGCGCCCCTGTTTAAAGGCCTCCAGTTGGGCTTCCAGTTCGGCCCGTCTGGCCGCTGCGGCCTCCTGCCCTTTCTCTATCAGCGTCTGGGCCCAGGTGCGAATCCGCCCCCGCAACTCTTCTCCACCGTACGGTGCCAACAGGATGCCCAGGACGGCTCCCACCAGGGCTCCACAGAGCAGACCAGCCAGGAACCCGATCAGTTTTCGCATGTCTCTCCTTTCAGCGAAAAATCTGGTGTGCTCTTATTATATCTCTTTCAGGCTAATTGACAAGGGCTCTCCGGAAGGCCGGGCGCATCAGCGCTCTAATCCTGTGCGTCCGTAGTCAGGCACGAAGCGCCAGCGGAGTGCCGTTTGGGGCCTTGCTCAACGCCACTTCGCTGCGCTTCGTGGCTCACTACAAGTGTTTTCATCCCCCCACTGGCATTTCTGACCAGGAGGGCTATAATCTCATTGCAGAAAACCTGGAGGTCCAACAATGAAAGCAATGATCCTTCGCTCACCTCGCCCTGCAGAGGAATCTCCGCTGGAGATGACGGACCTCCCCCTCCCGGAGCCGGGCGCAGAGGAAATCCGCCTGCGCGTCCAGGCCTGCGGCGTCTGCCACACGGACCTGCATACCGTAGAGGGGGACCTCCCATTGCCCAAACTTCCCGTCGTTCCCGGCCATCAGGTCGTGGGGATTGTGGACGCGGTCGGAGAGAGGGTCAGCCGGTTCGCCATTGGTCAGCGGGTGGGAGTGCCCTGGCTCTACCGGACCTGCGGCGTCTGCGAGTTCTGCCAGCGGGGGATGGAAAACCTCTGCCGTCAGGCCCGCTTCACCGGCCTCCACGCCGATGGGGGCTACGCCGAGGCGATGGTCGTCCATCAGGATTTTGCCTATCCGCTTCCCGAGTCGTTCTCCGATGAGGCGGCCGCGCCGCTGCTCTGCGCGGGCATCATCGGCTACCGCGCGCTACGGCTCAGCGGAATCCGGCCCGGCGACCGATTGGGGATGTGGGGGTTCGGCGCATCGGCCCACATCACCCTGCAGGTCGCGCGGCATTGGGGATGTGAGGTCTACGTCTTCACCCGCGGCGAGGGACACCGACGGCTGGCAAAGGAACTGGGCGCCGCCTGGGCCGGTGGCGCAGAAGACGTCCCCCCTGTCCCGGTCCACGGGGGCATCATCTTCGCTCCTGCCGGACATCTGGTCCCGCAGGCGCTACGGGTCCTGGAACGGGGCGGGACCCTGGCTCTGGCCGGAGTCACTATGACTCCCATCCCGGAACTGGACTACGACCGTCTGCTATATTGGGAGCGGGTGGTGCGCAGCGTCTCCAACTTCACCCGACAGGACGCAGCGGAATTCCTCCATTTGGCCGCCCTAATTCCCGTCCGGACCACCGTGCAGACCTTCCCACTGGACGCCGCCAACGAAGCGCTCCTGGCCCTGAAGCGAGGACAGATCAACGGCGCGGGGGTGCTTGTTTTGTAGGCACGGGGTCGCAAGTCGCAGGTCGCAAGTCACAGGTCGCAGGTCGCAAGTCACAGGTCGCAGGTCGCAAGTCACAGGTCGCAGGTCGCA
>JAGHZG010000215.1 GCA_017743275.1 Chloroflexota bacterium
GCAGACCGCTGAACTCATCCGCCAGCGGTTTGACCTCTACTATGTGGGTATCTTTCTGCGGGACGAGACGGGACGCTGGGCCGTCCTGCGGGCCGGGACCGGAGAGGCCGGGCGCCAGATGCTGGCGGCCGGTCACAAACTGGAGGTCGGCGGCAAGTCCATGATCGGCTGGTGCACGGCCAACGCCCGGGCCCGCATCGCGCTGGACGTGGGCACGGAGGCCATCCGCTTTGATAACCCTCTCCTCCCGCTGACCCGCTCCGAGATGGCCCTCCCGCTCATCAGCCGGGGTCGGGTCATCGGCGCAATGACCATCCAGTCCGACCGGCCCGCCGCCTTCACCGAAGAGGACATCACCGCCCTGCAGACGATGGCGGACCAGTTGGCCACGGCGATTGAGAACGCCCGGCTCTTCGCCGAGACCAGCCAGACCCTGACGGAGACCCGCGAACTCTTTGAGGCCAGCCGGGCCATCGGCGCGGCCACCACTCCCGCCGAAGTGGCCCGGGCACTGGTCCAGTACGTTGCCCGTACCGGCCTGGACCTGGCCCGGGTCCTGGTGGTGGATACGCCGGAGGAGCCCACGCACGTGGTAATGGGCGAGCACTGGGCGGTGGATGGCCGTCCCGTCCATCCGTACGGCACCCGTCTCCCCCTGGCCGATTTCGGCCTGAGCCGGTTCATCCAGCCCACCGAGGCCTTCACGGTGGAGGACATCTACGCCGACCCGCGCGTGGATGCCCAGGCCCGAACCGTCCTGGAGGTCCTGCGGCTGCGCTCCTTCGCCCTGGTCCCCATCTCCATCGGTCAGCGGATGCTGGGGGCACTCCTGGTGGGGCGGGACACCCCCTACGCTTTCCCGGAGAAACTGGTCCGCAACCTGTGGACCCTCTGCGGTCAGGCCGCCATCGCGATGGAGAACCTGCGCCTGTTGGAGGAGACCCGCCGCCGGGCCCGCGAGTTGGAGGCCATCAACGAGATTGGCCGCACCATCAGTTCGGTTCTGGACCCGCAGGCCCTGATGCGGCAGATTGTGGACATCACCAAATCCCGCTTCGGCTATCACTTTGTCAGTATCCTGCTGACGGAAGACCGCAGGCTGGTCTTTGAGGACGGAAGCACCATCGGGGATTCGGACCGGCGGCTTCCGCCACGCGGCGTGACTCTGGAGATAGACCGGCCCGGCATCACCACCGACGCGGCGCGCACCGGCCAGCCAGTGGTGGTTAACGACGTCATGAGCGACCCCCGGTACATCACCGTGCCGGAACTTTCGGCCACCCGCGCCGAACTGGCCGTTCCCATTGAGGTGAAGGGGCGGGTGGTCGGCGTGCTGGACGTCCAGAGCGACCGTCCCAATGCCTTCACCCAGTCGGACGTGCTTCTGATGACCTCGCTGGCCAGCCAGGCCGGGGTGGCCCTGGAGAATGCCCGGCTCTTCGCCGAGACGGATGCGGAGGCTCGCCGCCGGGCGCTCATCAACGAGGTGCTCCAGGTGGCCGCTACCACTCTGGACCCCGAAGACCTCCTCCGCCGGGCGGCCTCGGCCATCTCCCGCCAACTGGAGATGCCCACCTTTGTGCTGGCGTGGGAGCCGGAATCGGAAACCCTGCGGCTGGTCACGGTTCAGGACCCGACGGGGAAAGAGGTTTCTCCACCCCGCCCGGATGTGCGGATGGGCCGCCAGCAGGCCCCGCCGATGGTGGAGGCGCTTTTCCGGCCGGATGTGACCGTCCTGCGAGACATCCCCCGCCTGGCCTACGGGCGAATGGTGGGCGTAGCCCACCAGTGGAGCCTTCTGGATGGGGCGTTTGCTCCTCTGGTCATCCGCGGGCAGCCGCTGGGGCTCCTGGTCCTGGGCCGCCAGCCCGGTCACCCGCCCATTGACGAGGGCGAGGTAGGGTTCCTGCGCATCATCGCGGCTAACCTGAGCGTGGCCTGGGAGAACGCGCGCCTCTACCGGGAGGCCGTGGAGACGGCAGAGCGACTTAAGGAGGTGGACCGGCTCAAGTCCCAGTTCCTGGCGAACATGTCCCACGAACTGCGGACGCCGCTCAACTCCATCATTGGCTTCTCTCGCGTCATCCTCAAAGGGATTGACGGCCCCATCACCGATCAGCAGCGGCAGGACCTGGAGGCTATCTTCAACAGTGGCCAGCACCTGCTGGGCCTCATCAACGACATCCTGGACATCTCCAAGATAGAGGCCGGCAAGATGGAACTCTCCTTTGAGCCGACGGACCTGGGGGAGATCATCCGGGGGGTGATGTCCACCGCCATCGCGCTGGTCAAAGATAAGCCCATAGAGTTGCAACAGTCGGTTCCGGCCAGCCTGCCCACCATCATCGCCGATAGCCGACGAGTCCGCCAGGTGCTCCTGAACCTGGTCTCCAACGCCGCCAAATTCACCGACCAGGGCTTTATCCGGGTGGAGGCCCGGGTAGATGGAGACTTTGTCACCATCTCCGTATCCGATAGCGGTATCGGCATCCCGCCGGAGAAACTGCCGCGCATCTTTGAGGCCTTCACCCAGGTGGATGCTTCGCCGTCCCGCAAGTACGGCGGTACTGGCCTGGGGTTGACCATCAGCAAGTCCTTTGTCGAATTGCACGGCGGAAGAATCTGGGTGGAGAGTGAGATGGGCAAGGGGTCTACCTTCACCTTCACTCTGCCCATTCAGGGGCCGTCCCAGGTCAGGGCGGAGGCCGGCCCAAAGGTGGAGGAGTCCCCGCTGCCCGAGGAGGCGCCGACCCCGGTTTCGGAAGGGCCGGGGCGAGTAGTGCTCTGCGTGGACGATGATGAGGGTGTCATCACCCTCTTCCGCCGGTACCTGGACAAGCAGGGCTACCGGGTGGTCGGCCTGACGGACCCCTTCCGGGTGGTGGAAGAGGCCCGCCGCATCCGCCCCTTCGCCATCACTCTGGACGTGATGATGCCCGGCAAGGACGGCTGGCAGGTCATCCAGGAACTGAAGGCGGACCCGGAGACCCGCGATATCCCGGTGGTGATGTGTACCATTGTCAGTGAGAAGGGCAGGGGGCTGAGTCTGGGGGCCGCGGATTATCTGGTCAAGCCCATCCTGGAGCAGGATCTGATCTCCGCTCTGGACCGGCTGGACCGGGAGGAGGGACGCCATCGGGTGTTGGTGGTGGACGACCAGCCCGATGACCGGAATCTCCTGCGGCGGATCATTGAGACTCAGGAGGGGTACCAGGTGATGGAAGCGGCCAGCGGGCAGGAGGCCATCATGCTGGTCCACCAGCGCCGCCCGCACATCATCATCCTGGACCTCCTGATGCCGGAGATGGACGGGTTCGCCGTGTTAGAAGCGTTGAAGGCAGACGAGGCCACCCGCGCCATCCCCATCATCGTCGTCACGGCCAAGGAGTTGACGGAGAGGGACCGCCAGTTGCTGAACAACCGGATTGAGGCGTTGATTCAGAAAGGAGTTCTGCAACAGGAGGAGTTGCTGGAGGATGTGGCGGCGGCTCTGCGCAAACTGGCGCGGGCCGCGCGGTAGGGATGGTGTGATAGCAGGTGACGGTCACCTGTAAGGTGACCGTCACCTGTTTTTATTGATTAAAATAAAACCGTGTTCATCCGTGTCCATCCGTGTTCACCCGTGTCCCATTCTCCATCAGTGCGCGCAGGGCATACGTGACCCGCCGGGGGCGGGGCGTGAGCAACCCCAGGGACTCCCAATCCTGGGCCAGCCGCTGCAGGCGGCCCATAGAGACCTGGCCCCGGAACGCCTCCCGCAGGCGGACCAGGTCAAACCGCCCGTCCAGGTGCTCCAGCGCGTACCGGACCAGTTCCCGCTCCAGCGGGCTCAGGGTGGGGAAAGAGGCCGGTGGGCTGACCTGGGGCGCGATGGCGGACGCCTGGAGCATCTGCAGCCATTGGGCCGCCTCCGCAATCAGGTGGCCCATGTTGAAGTAGAGCCGGTTGGCCCACTCCGCTGAGCCCTGGAGGTCATGGATGTACGGTGGAGAGGTGAGCAGGGTGCCGTAGGCGGCGAAGGGGAAGTCGGCCCGGTTGAACACCCCGGCCCGTCCGTTGCTGGCCTGGGCGCGAATCACGTCCCACCGCTCCTCGGTGACCG
This sequence comes from Chloroflexota bacterium, assembly GCA_017743275.1. Taxonomy (GTDB): domain Bacteria; phylum Chloroflexota; class Anaerolineae; order B4-G1; family DUEL01; genus SpSt-77. The sequence goes on from JAGHZG010000215.1 coordinate 4,103, forward strand.
TGTAGTCCAGCCAGAAGGTCACCAGAGTCCCGCCTGCCAGTCGCCAGTACCATGCCGCGCCCAGCCGGCCCACGTAGCCGGGCACCCGCCGGGCAATCTCCTCAAAGATAACGTCCGCCAGGCGCAGGGCCTGGAACGATGGATAAAATAGTGGTGCCATGGTTCACCTGTCACAGGTCGCAAGTCGCAGGTCGCAGGGCGCAAGTCGCAGGTCGCAGGGCGCAAGTCGCAGG
>JAGHZG010000216.1 GCA_017743275.1 Chloroflexota bacterium
GGGCTCGGAGATGTGTATAAGAGACAGGCGAGAGACCCATCGCCGCGCGGTACTCCGCCGCCTCGTCGGGGGGCCACGAAGCCAGGTCCGCCTCCAGTTGAGCGCAAAGGACGATGCAGGGCGCACCCTCCGCAGCCGCATATCGCGACACCGCCTCTGCCCCCTCCCCACCCCCCGGCAGGTCCTCTTCGGCCACGTTCGCCACGTAGAGGCGGGGTTTGGCCGTCAGCAGGTGAAGTTCCCGGACCAGCGCCGCGCGTTCCTCCCCGTCTTCTTTAACGAAAACAGAGGCCCGCTCCCCTCGCTGCAGGCGGGCCTCCAGTTCCTCCAGCAGCGCCAGTTCCGTTGCCAGTTCCCGGGGACGGGCACGGGCCGCCGGGCGGGTCTTTTCCAGCCGCCGCTGCACCGTCTCCAAGTCTGCCAGAATCAGTTCCAGGTCCAGGACTTCCAGGTCCCGTATCGGGTCTACGGTGCCGTCCACGTGCGCCACATCGGGGTCGGCGAAGCAGCGCGCGACGACGGCAATCGCGTCCACCTCCCGGATGTGCGCCAGGAATCGGTTACCCAACCCCTCGCCCCGGTGCGACCCCCGAACCAGACCGGCGATGTCCACAAACTCCACGGTGGCCGGCGTGACCTGCTCCGGCCCCACCAGGCGGGCCAGCGCCTCCAGCCGTCGGTCCGGGACTGCCGCAATGCCCCGGTTGGGATCAATCGTCGTGAAAGGGTACGCCCCCACCGTCGCCCCCGCCCGGGTGAGGGCATTGAAAAGGGTGGATTTTCCGACGTTGGGGAGACCCACAATGCCAACCTGAAGGGACATCCCGTTATCCCCCTACCCCACTTTGCTGTAGATAGTTGCCCCACACCGGGGAAGCCCGACGGCCTATGACTACACGAAGTAAAATAACGTTGTTTTTTTGCAAGGATTTATCCCGTTGGCGCATCGGATACCGATGGCTTACGGAAAGGAAGGGCAATAGTAAAGGTACTCCCCCGATTCAGTTGGGACTCCAACCAGACCCGCCCCCCGTGTCGCTCTACAATGGACTTGACAATCGCCAGCCCCAGGCCAGAGCCCGGAACGTCCTCCATTCCCCTGCGACGGATGCGATAGAATTTTTCAAAGAGACGGACCTGGTCCTCCGGAGCAATGCCGACACCCGTGTCGCTGATCAAAATGTGGACTTCCTGTCCCACTACCTGCAACCCCACTGTCACGGTCCCACCGGAGGGAGTGTACTTAATGGCATTATCCACCAGGTTGGCAATCGCCTGGCGGAGCAGCATAGCATCCCCCCAGATCACCGGGGCCGGCTCCGACGCTTCCAGACGAAGGGTCAACCCTTTGGCCACGGCCCGTGCCCGCATCCCGTCCACCGCCTCTACCAGCAGGGCCCCTACGTGACAGGGCCGCTCCTCCAGACCCACCCCCGCCTCAATGCGCTGGAGATTCAGCAGGTTCTCCACCAGGGTGCTCATCTGCTCAATCCCCGAGAAGATTTTATCCAGGTACTCCTGCTGTTTAGGGGTGAGGTCTCCCGCCATCGGGAGCATGCTGGCATAACCCCGGATGAAGGTCAACGGTGCGCGCAGGTCGTGGGAAACGGTCGCGACAAATTCAGACTTCATCTCATCCAGTTCTTTGAAATGCGTAATATCCCGCATCACCACGACCCGCCCCATGTTCTCCCCTTCGGCGCTGAGGATGGTGGACGCGCTGGCGTAGAAAACCCGTCCACCGGGCAGGGGGACTTCCTCCACCAGCGGCCCGCTTCGGCCCAACGGCTCGGTCAGGATGCGCACCAGAGCGGGGTCCAGAGGGGTCTCTGCGACCTTCTGGCCCACCAGTTCTTCAGCGGGGATGCCCAGGGCCCGCTCCGCAGCAGGATTGACCAGCAGGAGACAATCATCCCGGTCCGTGACCAGAATAGCATCACTCGTGCTGGAGAGGATGGCTGCCAGTCGCCGCCGCCCACTCTCCGCCAGTTGAAACAGGCGGGCATTTTCAATCAACACGGCGGTCTCGCTGGCCAGGGTGGAAAGAAGGTCCAGTTCCGTGGGCTCAATCCGACGCGGCTGATCAAACCCGACCCAAACTACGGCAACCGGTTGCCCCTTGCTCAGAACCGGCAGGGCCACAACGGCCTGGATTTCTTCCGGCAACGGGCCGGCACCGGCCAGCAGCCGGGCTCTCCGCAGATTATCCAGGACAATCGCGGTTCTGGCATCCCGGGCCGCCAGGGCCAGCACCCGGTCCAGCGTCCCCACCCGCTCCACCGGCTCTCCGCGCCCGATAACGACCTGAGGATCCCCCGACGCGGAGAGAAGAACGATTCGGGAGACGCGCGCCTGAAGGGTCTGGAGAGCACCCTCCAGAATGCGGGAGATGCCCTGGGAGAGGTCCAGCGTGGCAGAGACCTCCTGCGCCACCCGAAGAAGCAGGGAGAGGTCGTTCAACCGGTCGCGCAGGCTGACCCGCATCTTCTCAAACGACTTGCCCAGCCGGGCGATTTCGTCGTCCCCAGCCATCTGGACGGATTTCTCCAGATCGCCCCGGGCAATTTCTTCGGCCGCGCGAGCCAGTAGATTCAGTGGACGTGTCAACTGGCTCGCCGCCAGGGAAATAATCAGCCCCACGACTCCGGTCAAAACGGACAGGAGAACCAGAAGGGGAGTGGCGATATTGAGGGCCAGTTCCATACGGACTTTGTGCGGAAGCAGAATCACCACCGCCCAGGGGTACCCGCTGACCGGAAGGTAACAGGCCAGTTGGCGGGCATTGGTCCGACTATCCCGGGTCTCTCGCACCCATCCAGCCCCCACCATCGCCAGCGGAGGACGGCTCTGGTCTACCTCCCAACGATCCAACAGCCGCTGGGGGTCCTGGTGGACGACAATGCGGCCCTGATCATCCACCACAAACCCCTCCCCCTGCTGCATTGTCCACTGAAGCCCGGCCAGGACCCGTTCCAGGAGCGGATTCACCCCCATCTCCACCCGCCCAACAAGAACCCCGTAGCGCTCACCCCCGGCACCAGGCTCCAGTGAACTTAAAAAAGAAAGAATCACCGAACCATTGTGCCCCCGGTGGACCGGTGTCGCCTGCACCCCACCCGTTGCCTGAACCAGAAACAGGAATTCCTGCTCCTCAGGGGTTGGCTCCACCTCGTCCGGTGCGTAGGAGGGGTAAGAACACAGGAGATTTCCATCCGGTCCGTAGGCAGTCAGGCGACTGAAGTACGGGAGCATCTGGACAAACGTCTGCAACTGGGCCTGGCATGTCTCAATGTCGCCGCTCCGGATTTGCGGAGCGATGGAGAATTGACGGATCAGACTCTGACCGGTGGAGATGAACTCACCAATGCCATCGGCGCCGTTGCGGGCATCACGGACCATGGCATCCACAGCCAGGCGGGTGGCCGTATTCATCGCCGATACCGCGACGGCGTAGACCAGGGCGGAGAAAAAGACGATAAAGAGGGGAATAAACAAAAACAGGAATCGGCGATTCAGCGTGCGGGCATACGGTGGAGAGCGACGAGCGATCTGGACCGGACGGGTCCGAGGGAATGAGAGATAGAGAGTCTGGAAAAGCACCCCGTAGGCCAGGGCTTCTATAAAGGCCAACGGGATGGTGATGCTCATCAGGGCCAAAACGTAGTCCAGCACCACCAGCCCCTGCCCCGGCCGGTACTCGCCGACCAGTAAACCCACCAGGACGACGGGTTGAATCAGGAGAACCGCAATCAGAAACGCCCCCATGGGCTGACGAAGGAAATGGGCAAAACCACCCCGGAAGTCCTGTCTCAGGAAAAAGGCCAGGAGGGCAACTTCCAGCGCCAGGCTCAGGGGTTCAAAGAGGATATGGGTGGTAGAACGGAACAATCCCGCCACCAGGCCCAGCACTGTTGCGGGCCCGACGCCCAGCCAAATGGCTGCCGGCACCACCGGCAACAGTCCCAAAAGCGGGAAGCCCGGCACGGCAGGTTCCGCAGCCATTAGAGGAGGCGGGAGCAAGTCGGGAGCGGGAAGGCGCAGAATCAGTAACCGGTTCAGCAGTGGGGTAAGAACGAGAAGGAGGATAAAAATGAACAGCCGTCGTCCGCGCAACGCAGAGAAATCCTGCCAGGAGCGAGCCAGAACGAGGAGGAGCACGGCAACATATAGCCCCAGGAGCAGGACAGATTCCCAGCGAGACGGCCATTCAAAGTACGGCAGCGATCCGGTTCCCCACAGAAGGATGTTCATAGGGCATCTATCTGATGCTGAAGGGAATATATTTTTCGTTGCGGCGGCTTCGCCGCCGCAACGAAAAATATTTTCTTTTTGTT
>JAGHZG010000217.1 GCA_017743275.1 Chloroflexota bacterium
GCCATGGGCCGGGGAGGTGGGGCGCATGGCCGGGGTGGAGGTCCCCATCGTCCCCATCCGCCGCCAGATTGTCGTCACCGGTCCCATCCCGGAGGTTCCGCCCGACTTCCCCTTCGTCATTGACTTCGCCCAGTCCCTCTACTTCCACCGGGAAGGGCCAGGCATCCTCACCGGTATGTCCAACCCCAACGAACCGCCGGGGTTTGACCAGTCCGTGGACGAGGAGTGGGAACTGGTCCACCTGGAAGCGGCGATGAAGCGGATGCCCATTCTGGAGAAGGCCACCCTGGCCAGCCACTGGGCCGGCCTCTACGAGGTCACCCCGGACGCGCACCCCATCCTGGGCCGGGTGCCGGACCTGGAGGGGTTCTACATCATCGGCGGCTTCAGCGGGCACGGCTTCATGCACGGCCCCATCTGCGGCCTGCTCCTGGCGGAGGAGATTCTGGACGGCCGGGCCCACACCCTGGACATCTCCTCCCTCTCCATCACCCGCTTCCGGGAGGGCCGGCTCATCCGGGAGTACAACGTGGTGTAGATTCAGCGATTGAAATCGCCCCGCCTGGGCACTTCGTGCCAGGTGTCGGCCTGCGCCGACACTCTTCATAGCAGGTTGAACAGCAGGGGGTCAGCGAGGCCGACCAACAGCCCATACTCAAATCGTTAGTGTGGTTTTGCAAAATTCCGAAGTGGGTGGTATAATCAAAGAGTCTTTACGTCCCTTTGCGTCCCCCGTGGTTTTTCAATAGCGTCAACCTTACCAACAGAGACCTTCCCAGGGGAGTCCGGGCGAGCCGGGCTGAGAGGGCGTCCACGGGCCCAATGTGCCCCCGACGCCGACCCTTTGAACCTGATCTGGGTCATGCCAGCGGAGGGAGGGGAAGCGAAACGGACAGGCCCGACAGGCCTCCTTCTGCCGCCCCACGCTGTTGGGGCGGCTTTTTTATCACGCCGATTGAAATCGTCCTTCCTGGGCACTTCGTGCCCATTATCGGCCTTCGCCAGCATTTTAGACGGGTGCATCCAATCATCGCCTGAACAGTTTTCGGAGACTTCCTATGAGCCAGCGCATTGTCATCTTTGCCAACGGGTCCCTGCCCGACCCCGAGCGGGTCCGACCCTTGCTTCGGTCCGACGACATCCTCATCGGCGCCGACGGCGGCACCCATCATCTGCTGGGGCTGGGACTCCGGCCCCACACGGTGGTGGGCGACCTGGATTCGCTCCCCCCTTCGCTGGTGGAGACCCTGCAGGCGCAGGGGAGCGCCGTCTACCGATACCCCCGGGATAAGGACGAGACCGACCTGGAACTGGCCCTGCGCCACGCGCTGGCGTACCGCCCGCGGGCCATCCGGGTCGTCGGCGCGCTGGGCCTGCGGCTGGACCAGACGCTGGCCAACGTGGCGCTCCTGGCCGCCCCCTGGCTGGAAGGAATAGACGTCCGGCTGGACGACGGCGTGGAGGAGGTCTTCCTGGTCCACTCCGAGGCCACCATAGCGGGTTTGTCCGGCGAGACGGTCTCCCTCATCCCCTGGGGGATGCCCGTGGAAGGGGTCACTACCGAGGGGCTGCGCTGGCCCCTGCGGGAGGAGACCCTCTACCCGGACCGGACGCGCGGCATCAGCAACGAACTGACGGGCCCCCAGGCCCACGTCTGCATCCGTTCAGGGTTGCTGATCGTTGTCCACCGACGGAGTACGGAGTACGTAAAACGTAAAACGTAAAACGTGAAACGTGAAACGTGAAACGTGAAAGGAGGTACACCGATGAAAAGGACCCTCATTCCCCTGCTTCTCGGCTTGCTGGTGCTGGCGGCCTGTGGCCCTCGCCAGCCGGCCACATTGACCGTGATGACCCACGATTCCTTCGCCGCCAGCGAGGAGGTCATCCGGGCCTTTGAACAGGAGAACAACGTCAAGGTCACCTTCCTGGCTTCCGGCGACACGGGTGCCGCGCTGAACAAGGCCATCCTCTCCAAAGACGCCCCCCTGGCGGACGTCTTCTACGGCGTGGACAACACCTTCCTCTCCCGCGCCCTTGAGGCGGGCATCTTTGAGCCCTACGAGTCGCCCCTGCTGAAGGACATCCCTCAGGAGTTCCAGTTGGACCCGGAGTCCCGCGCCCTGCCGGTGGACTACGGGGACGTCTGCATCAACTACGACAAGGCCTACTTCGCCCAGCACAACCTGCCCCTCCCCCAGAGCCTGGAGGACCTGACCCGTCCGGAGTACCGGGGCCTGCTGGTGGTGGAGAACCCCGCCACCTCGTCGCCTGGATTGGCTTTCCTGCTGGCGACGGTCGCCCACTTCGGGGATCCGGGCTACCTGGATTTCTGGCGCGCGCTGCGGGCCAACGACGTGGTGGTGGCCCCGGACTGGGAGACGGCCTACTACACCCACTTCAGCGGTTCCTCGGGCCGGGGGCCGCAGCCCATGGTCGTCTCCTACGGCTCCAGCCCGCCCGCGGAGGTCATCTTTGCCGAGCAACCTCTGGAGGATGCCCCCACAGCCTCGCTGGTCGGGCCCGGGATGTGTTTCCGCCAGATTGAGTTCGTCGGCATCCTGAAGGGGACAAAACACCGCGCCCTGGCCCGCAAGTTCGTGGATTTCATGCTCAGCGTCCGCTTCCAGGAGGACATGCCGCTGCAGATGTTTGTCTTTCCGGTCCACCCTGCGGCGAAACTGCCGGAGGTCTTCGTCCGCTACGCGCAGATTCCCGACCAGCCCGCCACGCTGGACCCGGCGCTGATTGCGGCCAACCGGGAGAAGTGGATCCAGGCCTGGACGGAAGTGGTGCTGCGGTAGTTTTGTAATACCAACCGTGCACGCTATGCCCTACCTGCTCCTGCCCGCAGGGCTGTTCCTGGCCCTCTTTTTCTTCTACCCGCTGGGGCACATCCTCCTGCGGGCCCTGGACCTGCGCCTGCTCCTGGAACCGGAGGCCTGGGAGACGGTCCGGCGCGCGCTGGGGTTCACCGTCTACCAGGCCTCCCTCTCCACCCTCCTGACGCTGGTCATTGGCCTGCCCCTGGCCTTCCTCTTCGCCCGCTACGAGTTTCGGGGCAAATCCCTCTGGCGCGCCCTGATGACCATCCCCTTCATGCTGCCGACGGTCGTCGTCGCGGCGGGGTTCAACGCCTTCCTGGGCGCGCGCGGGTGGGTCAACCTGGCCCTGATGCGCCTGCTGGGCCTGGAGAGCGCACCCATCCCCTTCACCGGCACCCTGACCGCCATTCTGGTCGCGCACGTCTTCTACAACACCACCCTGGTTGTACGTCTGCTGGCGCACGCCCTGGAGCACATGGACCCCCACCTGGAGCAGGCGGCGCGCGTCCTGGGGGCTGACGGGACGCGGACCCTCCGGCACGTGACCCTCCCGCTCCTGCGTCCGTCGCTGCTGGCGGCAACCTCCCTGGTGTTCCTCTTTGACTTCACCAGTTTCGGGGTCATCCTGCTCCTAGGCGGTCCACGGTTCGCCACCCTGGAGGTGGAAATCTACATCCAGGGGGTCCACCTGCTCAACCTGCCCCTGGCCGCGTTTCTGTCGGTGGTCCAGTTGCTCTGTACGGCTGCCCTGGCTGGCCTCTACCGTCGTCTCCTGGACCGGGTCATCACCCCCTTCGCGCTCCGTCCCGCCGAGACCAACGTCCGACGGCCGCGCCGGTGGGGAGAGCGCGCCTTTGTGGGACTGATGCTGGTCCTGCTGGTGGGGCTCTTCCTCCTGCCGATACTCTCAGTGCCCGTGCGCTCCGTCGTGCGGCTGGAGGCTGCGCGCGGCGAACGGGGAACTATCGCCTACGGCCTGACCGCCGATTACTACCGGGAACTCCTCATTAACCGGCGCAGTTCGCTCTTCTACGTGCCGCCCATCTTGGCCGCGCGCAACTCCCTCCTCTACGCGCTGGCGACGGTCGTTCTTTCCCTCTCCCTGGGGCTCCCCGCGGCCGTCGCGCTGGCCCGCCGAAGCCCGCTGGCCCAGGCGATGGACACCCTCCTCCTGCTCCCCCTGGGGACTTCCGCCGTGACGCTGGGGCTGGGGTTCCTGCTGGCCCTCCGGCGCGCCGTGACCCTCCCCTGGCTGGTGCCGCTGGCACACACCCTGATGGCCCTCCCGCTGGTCGTCCGCACCCTGCAGCCCGCGCTGGCTTCCATCCCGCCCCGGCTGCGGGAGGCCGCGCTGACCCTGGGAGCGACCCCGTGGCGGGCCTGGTGGGCTGTGGAGTGGCCCATCCTCTGGCGCGCCGTCCTGGCCGCTGCCGCCCTGGCTTTCACCGTGTCACTGGGAGAATTCGGCGCCACCCTCCTTCTGGCGCGCCCGGAGTATCCCACCC
>JAGHZG010000218.1 GCA_017743275.1 Chloroflexota bacterium
TGGTTGGGCTGGGGGCGGGGGGCGCGGCGCAACCGCCTCCCCATCGCGGCCCAGACCCGCTTCGGTATAGCCCAGACTCCCGACAGGCGGTTCACACAATCCTCACACAAAGACACAAAGGCACAAAGAAAAAATTTTTAATATCTTCGTGTCTTTGTGTCTTCGTGGTTTCTTCCTACAAAAACTCCTCCAGCAGCCGTTGGACCTGCTCCGGGCGGAGTTTTTCCACGGGGCGGGGAGCCAGGGGCCCCGCCTTCAGCGCCGGGACCTGCTCCTCGTAGGCGGGCCGGTCCTCCACCTGGTAGAAAACGCCAATGGGAATCCGGTCGCCCCATTCCAGCGCCCGCGCGAAGGCCGCCATCCGGTCGGTGACGTCGTAGTCCGGGTCGTCCTGCAGGTTGTAGACCCGCGGTCGGTAGAAGTCATAGGAGTTCTGCCGGTTGAAGGTGACGCAGGGCTGGAAGACGTCTATCAGCGCGTAGCCCCGGTGGCCCAGCGCGCGGACGATGGTCGCCGTCAGGTGGTTCAGGTCGCCGGACCAGGAGCGGGCGACGAAGGTGGCGCCCGCCGCCAGCGCCAGCGCGATGGGGTTGACCGGGAGTTCAAAGGCGCCCCAGGGAGAGGTCTTGCTTACCCGTCCCCGGTCGCTGGTGGGGGAGTACTGCCCTTTGGTCAGGCCGTAGATGCGGTTGTCCTGGATGATGTCCACCAGGCCGATGTTGCGGCGGGCGGCGTGGAGCATGTGGCCCAGCCCCTCGGCGTAGGCGTCCCCGTCGCCGTGGGTGCAGAGGACCCGCAGGCCGTGGTTGGCCAGCCGGACTCCGGTCGCCACCGGGACCGTCCGGCCGTGGAGGGTCATATAGCCATTAGCGTGGGTGTAGTCGGGGAGTTTACTCCCGCAGCCGATGCCGCTCACCAGCATGACCTGATGCGGCGCCAGGCCCACCTGGGCCAGCGCCCGTTTCACCGCGTTCCAGATCGCGAAGTTCCCGCACCCGGTACACCAGGTGGGGCGAACCGGACTGGCGAAGTCGTCTATGGTGACCATAGTGCCTCCTTCACGTGTTTCACGTTTCACGTTTCACGTTTCACCCCTCACGTGAAACGTGAAACGTGATGCGTGATATACTCCGGCGACAGGGGCCGGCCGTCCCACTTCAGGATGCGGCGGGAGACGGTATGGCCCGTCGCCATGCGGAGCAGGTCGGCGAACTGGCCGGAGTAGTTGTTCTCCACAGCAATGGTTTCGCCCACCAGCAGTTTCTCCACGTCCTGGGGGACCGGCCAGATGTCGGTGAAGTGGAGCATCCGGGCCCGAACCCCCTGGCCGTTCAGCCGGTCCACCGCCTCCCGCATCGGCCCGTAGGTGGACCCCCAGGCGATGAAGGTCAGGTCGGGGTCGGCGGCGCCGTAGGCGGTGGGAAGCCGCATCTCGGAGCGGGCCGTTTCCAACTTCCGCATCCGCTTCTCCTGCATCCGGCGGCGGTTCTCCGCGTCCTCATAGATGTGGCCGTACTCGTCGTGCTCGTCGCTGGAGGACGCGTAGACCGCCTTCGGGTGGCCCGGAATCGCCCGCGGGGAAATCCCGCTCTCGGTGAACGCGTGCCGCCTGTACTCGCCCTCCAGGCGGTCCAGGTCCGCCTCCGTCAGCAACTCGCCCCGGTCTATGACCACCGCGTCCAAATTCAGGTCTTCGGGGACCACGTCCCGGACGGAGGTGGCCAGGTAGTGGTCGGAGAGGACGATGACCGGGCACTGGTAGCGTTCGGCGAAGTTAAAGGCCCGCCAGCCGGCCTCAAAGGCCTGCTCCACCGTCCCCGGGGCCAGGATGATGCGCGGGAACTCGCCCTGGGAGGCGTGGAGGACGAAGAGGAGGTCGCCCTGCTCCGTGCGGGTCGCCAGGCCGGTGGAGGGACCGGGCCGCTGAGCCTCGTAGACGACAACGGGAACCTCCGTCATCCCGGCCAGGCCCAGGGCCTCCACCATCAGGGAGAAGCCGCCGCCAGAGGTGGGGGCCATCGCCCGCACCCCGGCGTACCCGGCGCCAATGGCCATGCAGAGCGCGGCGATTTCGTCCTCCACCTGCAGGGTGACAACGCCGTACTCGGCCGCGTGGGCGGCCATCCACTCCAGGACGGGGCTCCCCGGCGTCATCGGATAGCCGGAGACGAAGCGACAGCCACCCGCCAGCGCGCCCATCGCGAAGGCCTGGTTGCCGTTCAGCAGCAGCCGACGGGGCGCGTCCGGGACCGCTTCCATCCGGAAGGGGAAGTCAGCCTGGAAGGGACGGGAGGCCTCCACACCCGCCTGAATGACCCGCAGGTTGGCGTCCACCACCGCTGGCCCCTTGCGGGCGAAGTTATCGCGGGCCACGCTCTCAATGTACGTCGGGTCAAACCCGATCAGCCCGGCGGCCACGGCGAAGACCAGCGTGTTGCGCATTATGGCGCTCCCGCCGGCCTCCTCCGCCAGTTTCGCCAGAGGAATGGAGAAGTATCCGACGTCCGTTCGGCGGGGGATGTCGGGAAGGCCGTCCTTCTCGTCGTAGACGACGGCGCCGCCGGGCACCACCGCGCCGATGTGCCGCCGCACCGTCTCCGGGTCCAGCGCCAGGAGCAGGTGGACCGGTTCGGTATGGCTGTAGAGAGGGCGGCGGGCGATGCGAACGGAGAAGAAGTTGTGGCCGCCCCGGATGCGGGAATGGTAGTCGGGGAGGCCGAAGACGTGGAGGCCACCGCGCACCAGCGCCTGGGCGAAGCCGACGCCGCTGGACTCCAGCCCCATCCCGGCCTCACCGCCGATGCGAATGATCAGGTCATCTACGGTCTGCATAGAACACCTCCGGTTAACAAAATCACACAAAGGCACAAAGGCACAAAGACACGAAAGCACAGAATTTCTTTTTTTATCTTAAAAACGTGGACTTTGTGTCTTGGTGTCTTTGTGTGAGGGAAAAAGCGTCCCTTTATTGGATGCGCACGATCACCCGGCCGCGCCGCCAGAGGCCTTCCAGGTTGTAGTAGGCCCGGACCTCCGGAGCGAAGATGTGCACCACCACGGGCCCGTAGTCCATCAGAATCCAGCCGGATGACGGCTCCCCTTCCACGTGGAGGGGGGAAATATCCAATTGTTTCTCAATCTCCTCCCGGATGCCGCTTTCCAGCGCCTGCAGTTGCCGGTCGCTGGTACCGCTGCAGAGGACAAAGTAGTCGGTGAGCATCGTCAGTTCGTGAATGTCCAGGAGCAGGACGTCCTCACCTTTCTTCTCCACAATTACGTCCAAAATCTGTCGGGCCAGGTCTATGGGTTCCAGATTCCACCTCCTTCAGGGCGTATTACGATTCATTCGGGCGCTGCGGAGACGGCGGACCATCAGACCACCGACAACGGTCCAGAGCACCCCCAAGTATACCACCATCGCGGCGAACTGAAAAGGATGAATCCCTGCGGCCCGATGCCATTGGTCCATCAGACCCGCCATTCCGCTTCCCACAATCATACCCACCGAGATCATGGCCATAAAGACGCCGGAAGCCTTGCCCCGGGTCAGCGGCGTCGTCTCATCCACCAGCAAGGCCGACATCGCAGGGAAGAGAAAGCCGAAGCCCAGGCCGTAGATCGCCATACCGCCCATCATCTGCCCCCAACGGTAGGAGACGCTCAGGGCCAGCAGGGCAATGGCGATCAGCGCCAGCCCCAGGGCGATCAGGGGAAACCGGCCCCATCGGTCCGAGAGTCGCCCCAGGGGGGAGGCCTGCACCAGGGTGGCAGCCAGGGCAAAACCGCCGAAGAGCATACCCACCCGTGCGGCCGTGAACCCCCGTTCCTCTCCGATCAAGGGAAGGAACACCAGAAGGGTTCCCATCATAAACATCCAGCAGAACGCCGCAAGGAAGGAAACGGAAAGGCCGACCCGGAGCAGGGAACGCCAGGGGATTCGGGAAGCGGGGCGCTCCGGAGAAGAAATCCTGCTGCCCCGGACTTTCGCTCCGGCAACGAGTGCAACCGTCAGCATCAGCGCCGACAGCCCGATAAAGACAGCGGGATATCCCAGCCGGTCCCGCACGATACCGGCCAGTGGCGGACCGATCAGGCCCGACATTCCGTAGGCCACTCCATAGAGGGCCATCGTCCCCCCGCGGGACGTGGAGAGGGACGCGTCCCCCAGATAGGCCAGAGCGGCGGGCGTCACCAGGGCGCTTCCCATACCGTGCAGGAAGCGGACGACCAGCAGCGCGTGCGGCTCCCGGAGCAGCGGATAGGCCAGCAGCGCCGCAGCCACCACCGTCAGGCCGACGACGAGGGGGAGTTTGCGCCCCACCCGGTC
>JAGHZG010000219.1 GCA_017743275.1 Chloroflexota bacterium
CGGGGCGGCGGCGGAGCCGCCGCCCCGGCCCCCGTTCATGCCCACCGGCTTCCGCTCCCGGTGGCGCATGGCGACGCTCTCCACCAGCCCCAGCGCGGTCATATACGTCACCAGGGCCGTCCCGCCGTAACTGATGAAGGGAAGCGGCAAGCCAGTGACCGGCAACAGCCCCAGATTCATCCCCACATTGATCAGAAGGGGAACAAAGATAATGGCCCCCACACCAACCACCACTAACCGTCCGAAACGGTCAGGGGCCAGAACGGCAGCCCGCAGCAGCCGCCAGGCGAGAAGAGTAAAAAGGAAAAATAATAGCATCGTCCCGATAAAGCCCAGTTCCTCCCCGATGACGGAGAAGATGAAGTCGGTGTGACGGACGCGCAGGAAGTGCAACTGGCTCTGGCTGCCCGCGCCGTAACCCTGCCCCCAGAGCCCCCCGGAGCCGATGCTGATCAGGGCCTGATGCAGGTTGTAGAGCGCACCGGGGTCCCGTTCTGGGTTCAGAAAGACCAGCACCCGCTGCCGCTGGTATTCTTTCATCAGCCCCCAGAGGGGGACCATTCCGGCCAACGCCAGCACTCCGGTGCCGAAAAGGTACAGCAGGCGGACGCCGGAGACAAAGGCCATCACCCCCCAGGCCACAATGTAGATCGCGGCCGTGCTCAGGTCGGGCTCCCGAAAGACCAGCGCGGCCGCCACCAGGGTCAGGAAGCCGGAAAGGGCGTAGGGGATAAACCCGGGCGGGGCGTCTTCCGGTTCCTCGTCCCCGGACCGGCGGCGCTTCAGGCGCAATCGGGAGTCCAGGACCGCCGCGACCGCAACGCCGTGGAGGAGCATGGCCGGGAACGAGGGCTGGAAGCGGAAGGTGCCGATGTAGAACCAGCGCCGCACGTCGCCGATTTCGCTCCGGCCGATGAAGAGGACCAGCACCAGCAGGCCCAGGGCGACCAGGTAGCCCAGCCACCAGACCGGGCGCCACCAGGTATAGGGAGCGGCGGCGACCAGGAGAAAAAGCGCCAGACCGATGGCGGCGAAATTGGCCTGACGCCGCCAGAGGTCGGCCATGTCGGGAGTGTTGGCGGTGGCGCTGCGAATCATCGCCACGCCCAGCGCCACCAGCAAGAGCATCACGACCAGGAGAAGAAAGTCAAACTGACGCCAGGGTTGAATGGGACGCATGGAGTTCTTCACGAAAGGCGCGAAAGACGCGAAAGACGCGAAAGGTATAATTCGTATCCTTCGTGTCCTTCGTGGATCATCTTCTTTGGGCTCTCCGCTCCGTCCGCAGGGGGATGTCGGCCACCAGCCGGTGGACGCGCGGGCCCTCCGTGTAGGTCACCTGCACCCCCTCCGGGTCTATGGGCACGTGGCGGGAGATGACCGCGATGATTTCGTCCTTCAAGACCTCCAGAAGGCCGGGGGAGATGTTGGCCCGGTCGTGGGCCAGCACCAGACGCAGACGTTCGCGGGCGATTTCGCCGCTGGGTGGTTCCTGGCGATGAAGCACGCGGTCCAGTAGTTTCATCGTTGTTCCTCCCCCTCAGAGCGCATCCAGCGGAAGATTCGTTCCAGAAAGCCCGGTTCCTTGAGCGGAGCGAAGGGAACCTCTTCGCCCATCAGGCGGCGGGCGATGTGGTGGAACGCCCGCCCGGCCAGACTGTTGTCGGTGAAGGCGACGGGTCGGCCCGTGTTGGCCGCCACGATGACCGCCTCGTCCTCTGGGATGATGCCGATCAGGTCTATGGCCAGCAGTTCCAGTACCGCTGACGTATCCAGCATATCCCCCCGGCGCACCATTTCCGGCTTCAGGCGGTTGATGATGAGCCAGGCGGGGCCTTTCCCCTCCGCCTCTATCAGGCCGATGACCCGGTCGGCGTCCCGCACTGCCGCGACTTCCGGATTGGTCACGATGAGCACTTCGTCGGCGGGGGCCACCGCGTTGCGGAACCCCTGCTCAATCCCGGCCGGGGAGTCTATCAGGAGAAAATCAAAGGACTCCCGCAGTTCGTTGCAGACGCGGACCATATCCTCTGCGCGCACGGCGCTTTTATCCCGGGTTTGGGCGGCGGGGAGCAGGTAGAGTTCCTGGAGCCGCTTATCCCGCACCAGCGCCTGCCGCAGCCGACATCGCCCCTCCACCACGTCCACCAGGTCGTAGACGATGCGGTTCTCCAGCCCCAGCATGACGTCCAGGTTGCGCAGGCCGATGTCCGCGTCTATGGTCACCACCCGCTGGCCGCGCATGGCCAGCGCGACCCCCAGATTGGCTGTGACGGTGGTCTTGCCGACTCCCCCTTTCCCCGAAGTAATCGTGATCACTCTGGCGCTCATCCCACCTCCTTACCGATGCGGCCAGGGGACGGCCTCTATCCGCCCGTGCCGGACGCGGGCCATTTCCGGCACTGGCCGACGGCGGCGCTCCTCCGGAGAGCGGGCGATGTGGTCGGCGATGCGGAGTTGCGTCGGGGCCAGGTCCAGCGCGCAGACGACCGCGCTCTCATCTCCCAGGGCCCCGGCGTGCACCACGCCGTGCAGTTTTCCCCAGACGATGACGTGACGACCGGCAATCACTTCTGCCCCGGCGTGGACGTCGCCAATGACGATGACGTCGCCGGGGTGCTCAATCCGTTGGCCGGAGCGGACGTTCCGCTCCACCACCAGTCCACCGGCAGGCACCGGCAGGGTTTCCTCCTGCTCTGAAGGTACCGCCCCGCTAGTCGCTCCTTCCGGAGCCAGAAGGGGGGAGAGGCCTGCCCGCACGGTCGCCACAATGGTGGCCTCCGCCGTGCCGCGCACGGCCCAGAGGTCCACCCCGTAGCGGGCCAGCAGGTCGCGCGTCTGACGAATCTGGGCCTCGTCCAGTGGCCGGGGGCCCACATCCAGCGCGGCGCGCCCGCCCCGGAAGAAGGCGGCCCCCTTCTCCAGCCGCCGTTCCAGGGCTTCCACCAGCGCCTCCCACGGCCCCTCACCCAGGGTGATCAACAGTCCCTGGCGGGTCCCTTTAATGGCGATTGGGTCCTGTGCCACTTCTCCCCGCCGGATAGCCCGGACATAGGCTCTCAGGGCAACCCCAGTTTCTGGCGCATAAAAGAGCGCACTGCCTTCACGGCTCTGAAGGCGGCCTGGGCATCCTCTTTGGTTGCCATCTCGCCCGGATACCGAAACTCTACCGCGTACCGGGTCAGGTCCTTCAGATGATCCCGCTGGGACTCAAACGTTTCGTCGTAAGGCAGACAGAGTTCCAGCATTCTATGAGGTCGTGGATACGGGGGAAGCGCTGACCCCGCTCCTGCAGATATGCCTTCAAGTACTTTTCGGCGCACTGCTGGCAGTGGAAGCAAACCGCGTCATAGTTGGGCATCTTCCGCGCCCGGAGTTCCCGGCCAGCAGTGTGGAAATCACCCTCGGCCTTGTGGACCCATTCTTCGGTCAGGACGTGCATAGAGCACCTTCCCTTTCTCGACGACCTCCTGCAGAAAGAAATCACCCAGTGCCAGGCGTTCCGCCAGTTGCTGGGGGGTACGCACCAGCAGGTCCAGCCCAAAGTGGTAGTCTATCGCGCGGGCGATCCGGGCCGCCTGTTCCCGGTTGCGCAGAGGCGTCTCCATCACGACCAGCAAATCCACATCGCTCTCTGGCCCAGGCTCACCGTAGGCGTAGGAGCCAAAAAGGATGACCTTTTCCGGCTGGAACTTCTCCACAATCTGGTTAACCACCGCCCGAATGGCGCGCATCGGGATACGGCGGCGTTTATCGGGAGTCTGCACCTTCACCATATCTCAAACTCCTATGCGTCGCGCTTTCGCTCCGCGCCTGATGTGATGAACATGCCTACGGGGACTTCAGCCAGTTTGTCCCGCAAGTACTCTTCCATCTGCTCATCGGGTATGGCAGATAACTCGTGGCGGTAGCCGGTTTGCCGTTCCAGTTCCCGGGCCAGAAGGCGCATCCAGTAACTCATGCTCATCTGGATGACCGTTGCACCAACCTGCGCGGCAATCTCCGGAATCCTGCTCCCTTTCCCCACGCGGTCTACGATGATGAAACTCGCCATATACCATTTCTCTCGTCCGACCTCTGCTTCTCGTTCAAAGCGGGAGAGTTTGTCCAGCGTGATTTCCGGGTTTCCCCGTCCGATGAAGCCGATGTCAAAACGTACACCGATCCCCGGTCGGATGAGGGCCGTCGCATCGCTTTCCCGGCGAGTCGCCCGAGAGGATAACCAGAAAACTCTTTCCCGCGCGGTTGCTGTACCTGGCCTCACTAGTTGGAAGCCCAGTACGTGCAGAGCCGACCCGAGAATGAGGCGCTCAAGTAATTAC
>JAGHZG010000220.1 GCA_017743275.1 Chloroflexota bacterium
GGTACTGGACGACGGTGGCGCCCCCGGCGATGGCGGCGCGGATGACCTCCAGGTGGGAGCGCCCGCGGGAGAGCCGGGCATCCGTGATGACATACAGGCTCCAGTTGACCATCGTTCCCTCCTCACAACTCCACCACCTTCGCCCCGGCCCGAATCTGGTCGGCGGAGAGGTTGTAGATGGCGTCGTAGAGGGCCACCTTGAAACTGCCGGGGCCGTGGGCCACGGCCGCGGCCTGTTCGGCAGCCAGCCCGAAGCAGGCCAGCCCCGCTACCGCGGCCAGCGCGTAGTCCCGCTCCACCGCGGCGAAGGCGGCGATCATCGTCGTCGCCGTGCAGCCGGTGCCGGTGATGGTCTTCAGCATCGGGTGGCCGTTATCCACTCCGAAGACGCGCGCCCCATCGGTGATGATGTCGCGCGGGCCGGTGATGGCGACGGTCGTTCCGTAGCGGCGGGCCAGCGCCTTCGCCACCGCCACCGGGTCGTCCACCTCCACCACTGCCTCCACGCCCTTGACCACGCCGCCCATGCCGGTGAGCGCACCGATCTCGCCGGAGTTGCCCCGGACGACGGCGATCTTCAGTTCCTCTAACAGGCGACGGTTGCTCTCCGTCCGCAGCGTGGTCGCTCCCGCGCCGACGGGGTCCAGGACGACGGGGATGCCCAGTTCATTGGCCCGCTTCCCGGCGACCCGCATGGACTCCACCCATTCGGGGGTCAGCGTGCCGGGGTTCAGCACCAGCGCGCCAGCCGCCGCGACCATCTCCGCCACCTCATCCCGCGCGTGGGCCATCACCGGCAGGCCGCCGATGTGCAGGGTGACGTTGGCCGTGTCGTTCATCACGACGAAGTTGGTGATGTGGTGGATCAGCGGGCGCTGCTGGCGCACCCGCTCCCGCAGTTCGGCGATGCGTTCGTTCAGAGAAAACATCCGGACCTCCTTCACTTTTCACTTTTCACGTTTTATTTGTGAGGGCGCCGAGAATCCCGTAGAGGACCAGCGAGAGCAGGAAGGACGGGACCGAGGCGCCCAGCCAGGGGAGTCGGCTGGCGATGAGGTGATACGCCGCGATGCCCACGGCCCAGGCCAGAAGGGCCCAGAGGTTGAAACCGCCCCGGTACCAGTAGCAACCCACCGGGCGGTAGAGTTCCGCGGTCTCATAGCGACGCCGCCGCAGCAGGAAGTAATCCGCCGCCAGGACGCCGAAGAGGGGCACGAAGACGGAGCCGATGAGGAGCAGGAAGTGCTCGTACCGGGCGATGGGCACCGTCACGGCCAGGAGGAAGCAGATGGCGCCGACGGCGACCGTCAGCCACCACTGGCGGGCGCGCGGGACCAGGTTCTGCCCGGAGACGGCGGCGGAGTAGATGTCGGCGAAGCCGTTGTCGGTCTCGTCCACCAGGATGAGCAGGAGGGCCAGCCAGCCACCGGCGACGCTCAGGATGGCCGGGATCAGGTCGGCGGTCTGCAGGGCCAGGACGAAGAGCGCGCCCAGGGCGTAGAACCAGGTGTTGGCGACGGTGTAGCCCAGGAAGGTGCCCCAGAAGGCCGGACCGCTGCGGCGGGCAAAGCGGTTATAGTCGGCTACCAGGGGCATCCAGGAGATGGGCATCGCCACCACCAGGTCCACCGCCAGCCAGAAGGGCATCTCTCCGGTGCCGGGGGCCCGCAGCAGTGCGCCGATGTCGTAGTGGGTGAAGAGGTAGATGGTGAGGTAGATGGTGATGCCGTAGACAAGCCAGATGGCGAACTTTTCTATCCACTGGCGGACGACGGCCAGCGGCCCGCCCAGGGCCAGGAGCGTGCACCAGAGGGCGAAGAAGAGGGCCCAGAGGGGGTAGGCCGAGAGTCCGAGGGTGCGGCTGATGCCGTTGGCGGCCTCGGCCATGATGATGACCTCAAAGGCCCCCCAGCCGATAAGTTGGATGATGTTGAGGACGGAGGGGATGTAGGAGCCGCGGATGCCCAGGACGGGGCGGAGCATCACCATCGTGGGGATGGCCTGGTCGCTGCCGACCACGCCAGCGACGGCCAGCAGCAGACTGCCGATGATGCTGCCGACGAGGATGGCCAGCAGCGCCTGCCCCAATCCCAGGCCGGGGACCAGCAGGGTGCCTGCCAGCAGCACCAGCAGCCCCACGCCCAGGCTGGACCAGAGGGCCAGGTAGTCAGGAAAGCCGAGGATGCGATGGCTCTCCGGGACCGGCTCTATGCCCCATTCGGGGGGTGCTTGAATCTTCATCGCTCACCTCCACTCGTAGGACAACTGCGAGCAGTTGTCCTACAATCCCATTCGGGGGGTGCTTGAATCTTCATCGCTCACCTCCACTCGTAGGACAACTGCGAGCAGTTGTCCTACAATCCCATTCGGGGGGTGCTTGAATCTTCATCGCTCACCTCCAAAGACAGGATGGAGGCCTTCCAGGGGGAAGCGCGAGGGCAGGGCAGAAGGGGCGGCATAGGGGACAAAAAAACCGCCCCACCAGCGTAGGGCGGTCTGAAGTCTCCCCGACGGAGACGCGAACTTTATGTGCCCGAAATGCCCGGGACTTGATGTCTCCCTCCCTCCGCTGGTATGACCCAGATCAGGTTCAAAGGGTCGGCGTCGGTGGCACCCGGCCAATAGACGCCCTCTCAGCCCGGCTCGCCCGGACTCCCCTGGGAAGGACTCAATTGTTGATGTTATTATACCACAGAACGGAGACTCTTACAAGGCCTTGATACCGTCAGGAAAGACTGGTCAGTCGTCCGGCCTGATACGAACTCCGGACCAGTGGCCCCGCCGCCACCCCCCGGAATCCCATGGCCTCCGCCTTCGCCCGGTACTCGGCGAACTCCTCGGGGGAGATGTAGCGCGCCACCGGGGACTGGCGTTCGGTCGGCTGAAGATACTGCCCCAGGGTCAGCAGGTCACACCCAGCTTCTCGCAGGTCGTACAGGACCTGGAGAACCTCAGCCGCCCGCTCCCCCAACCCCAGCATCAGCCCGGACTTGGTGGCCGTTTGAGGAGACCGGGCCTTGACCCAGGACAGGATGCCCAGCGAACGGCGGTAATCCGCCTGGGGACGAATCACGGGGTACAGTCGGGGCACCGTCTCCACGTTGTGGTTCACCACGTCGGGGCCTGCATCCAGGACGGTTTCCAGAGCAGCCAGCGACCCCCGAAAATCGGGGATCAGCACCTCCACCCTGGCCCCCGGCAACCGGCGGCGGACGGCCCGCACCGTGGCAGCGAAGGAGCCTGCCCCGCCGTCGGGCAGGTCGTCCCGCGTGACCGAGGTGACCACCACGTGCTGCAGGTGCAGCCGGACGGCGGCTTCCGCCACCCGCTCCGGCTCCTCCGGGTCGGGAGGTTGCGGTCGCCCCTTCTTCACCGCACAGAAGTGGCAGTTCCGGGTGCAGGTATCCCCCAGAATCATGAACGTCGCGGTGCCCTGACCGAAACACTCCGGCAGGTTGGGGCAGAGCGCCTCCTGGCAGACCGTATGGAGCCCCAGGTCGCTCAGCAGACGCTCCACCCGGCCAACGGCCTCTTCCCCCTCTACCGGAATTCTCCGCCATAACCAGGACGGCTGTTCGGAGCCCGCGTCCCTGTAAAGGGCCGCCAGCCCCTTCTCCTCCATCCGGCAGCCGAACACCTCCCCAAACGCCCGCACGAAACCGTCGGCCACCTCGGCCCAGACGGGCGCGTACCCCAGTTCCCGCTCCATAGAGGTCACCCCCCGGTCTCGCAGGCCGCAGGGGATAAAGAGGTCAAAATGGGCCATGTTGGGAGCGATGTTGAGCGCCAGGCCGTGGCGGGTGACTCCATCCCGAACGGAGATGCCGATGGCGGCAATCTTCCGACCGTTCACCCATACGCCGGGATGCCCCTCCAGCCGTCCGGCCCTCAGGCCATAGGCCCGGAGGGTCCGGATCGCCACCTCCTCCAGCCGCCACACGTATGCATAGAGGTCCTCATCAGGCAGGCGGAGGATCGGATAGGCGACCAGTTGGCCCGGTCCGTGATAAGTAGCCCGTCCGCCCCGGTCGGTGGGGACAACACGAATGCCCTGCTGCGCCAGGAATTCCGGAGATACCAGCACATCCTCTTCACCTCCGCCCCGTCCAACGGTGATGACCGGAGGATGCTCCAGAAGAAGCAACGCATCCCCCATAGCCCCCCGCGCCCGGGCCGCGGCCAGTTCCTCCTGGAGGCGCAGGGCCTCTTCGTAATCCACCACGCCGAGACGGAAGACGGAGATGACGTTCACTCCCATTTGGGCAGATGGAGCGACCGTTTCTCTACATCCATCGCCGCATCCACCAGCGC
>JAGHZG010000221.1 GCA_017743275.1 Chloroflexota bacterium
CCCCGAAGAGCACGCAGGCGGGGACGTTGAAGAGGGGCTCTACCCCCTCCAGGTCCCAGAGTTCCGTCCACTCCAGCCCGACCTCGGGCCGGAAGGTCCCCCGGCGGAGGGCGTCGTGCTGGTCGGCGGAGAAGATGCTCCGGGGGAGGACGAAGGCGATGACGCCCCCTTCTTTCTTCAGGTAGAGGTCGGCGGCCCGGAGCAGGAAGTACGTCCCCAGTTCCAGATGGGTGATCAACTCCCCCCGTCCGGAGAGGAGGCGGTAGGTGCGGGTGATCTGGTCCTTGAGGAAGGCCTGGTAGTCGGGCTGTTCCACGTACCGGTAGGAGAGCCAGGGCGGGTTGCCCATCACCCGGTCAAACTGGCGCCGCAGAAAGTGGGGGCGGTAACTGTTCCTGAGGACGAAGGCCCAGATGGTGTCCCGGTTCGCCTCCATGCGCCGCCGGAGGGCCTCGGCGATGCCGAAGAGATGGGCGGGGGTGTCGCCGTCCGCCTCTGCCAGGTGGGGACAGCGGACCTTCAGGTAGTTGACAAAGGCTTCCAGGGTCGGCGCGCGCCCGGCCCACTGGTAGGCAAACTCCCGCGCCGCCTCCACCGCCTGATCGTAGAGAGAGGCGTCGTCCAGCACCCGCTGGGGGAGGTAGAGGGTCTCCCCGTCCAGTTCTATCTCCCGGGGAAGAGGACGGAGGTCGTCGCTGAACTTCATTTGGGCCGGCCACTCCGGGAGGCGGATGGCATCGGCCAGATAGACGGGGACGGGGAGGCGGCCCTGCCGCCGTCGGACCAGGTCTCCCAGGGCCAGCAGGTAGTTGGTGCGGGCGATGATGACGGCCAGGGGGTGGATGTCTATGCCCACCACGCTATTCAGGATGTGCTCCAGGGTCTCCGGGGAGTCCCCCAGCCGCTCTCGTTTCTCCCGGACGGCCTGATAGAGGAAGGTGCCGGAGCCGCAGGCGGGGTCCAGCAGACGGACCGTCGGGTCCTCTTCCAAGAGACGGCGCACCATGCGGGCGGCCAGCCAGTCCGGCGTGTAGTATTCCCCCAGGTCGTGGCGGGTGCGGGGGTCCACCAATTCCTGGTAGAGGGACTTGAGGACGTCTTCGGAGAGGCCGCGCAGGTGGTAGGTGAGCAGGAGGCTGACCAGCCGGTGGGCCGTCTCCACCCCCTCCGTTCGGGCCGCTCCACGCACGGGCCAGGAGAAGAAGTCCTCCTCCAGGAAATTGTCTATCCCCAGGTCTTTGAAGAACCGGCCCTCCAGGACCGACGCCAGGGCCTCGGCGGTGACGGTGGCCCCGTCGGCCAGGCGGGCCCAGGCCATCAGTTTCGCCAGGGTCGCCAGGTAGGTGTGGCGGATGAACAACTCGTCGTCGGCCTGAGCAGAGCCGTAGACGATGCGCAGGTACTTCTCCCACGCGCTGTAGAGGACGGCGAACTCGTCCCGCTCCCGCACCCCTTTCCAGAGGGCCGTCAGGTCGCGGGCGACGACATGGAAGGCGTGGCTCTGGGGGCCGAAGTCCCGGACGATGTTCTCCGTCCGGGGGGACATCCGCTCCCGCCGCAGGAGGTAGCGGTCCAGCCAGAAGTAGAGGTCGCCCGGGCGCTCCAATTGGCCGGCGTCCAACTGGTCCACGGGTTCCAGACGGACGGCCTCGGGCTGGATGGCGGGTGCGGTGAGGTCGTCCAGGACGGGCGTCCAGGCAGAGAAGCGGACGCCGTCAGTGGCGATGCAGAGGTAGGGGGCCCGCGCGTCGGGCGATTCCTCTGACCAGAGAGTGGCGACGTACCGGCGGAGTTGCCCCTGGGCCTCCTCCATCCGGCGCCGGTCGGTCAGGTCCCGCTCAAATTCTACCACCACATTGCCGAAGAGCGCGTCGGCCCGGCCCCGCAGGACCAGGTCCGTCTGAGGAGCGCGCAGAGGCTTCTCCACCCCGCCCAGGTACTCCTCAATGAACCGGGGGTGGACATCCCCGAAGAGGTCCCGCAGGAGGAGGGTGAAGCGCTGGGAGCGGGCGGGCTCGTTCAGGCCCTGAATCCCCTCCAGGTAGCGCCGGACGATTTCGTCCCTCCGGGGGGCTTCGGTATCGGGCATTCGGGTATCCTTCTCACGGAGTCGGCTTTCGGGCACGGATCGCCTCCTCGGCCAGGCGTCGGGCGATCTCCAGGGCGGCAGCGATGCGGATGATCTTCACATCCGAGAGCCCTCGGAACTGGAGAAGGGTCTCCAGGGGCTGGCGGGCGAGGCCGGAGAGGGAGCCGAAGCGGGCGATGACCTCCTCGGCGATGGCCTCCGCGGACCGGCCCGGGATGCCGGTGCCGATGAGGATGGCCAGGAGTTCGGCATCGGTGAGGGCCTGGGGCCCTAACTCCCGCAGTTTACCGCCCGGATGGCGCCAGGATGGCATAGGTCGTCCTTCATCCAGGGATGGGATGGACCAGTTTTCTCTCCGTCAGGATCAACTGAGCCAGGGGGAGAGCCCGGATCTCCAACCGGGAGATGTTCAATCGGCTGGAAGCGTCCTCTATCTCAATTCCCACCAACCGGTTCTCTTCGTCAAAATCCAGGACGATGCCCGGCGCGATTTCCTCCGATTCAGCGCTGACCCCCTCGGCCAGTTTGATGTACAGCATGTCGGTTTCTGGAAAGTACTCAACAATCATCTTTCCCCCTGGGGCTGAAAGCCACGGTCAAAGAACGCATTATGTACCGTCTCGCCATCCGGCTCTGTAACGACTCGCAGATATTTGCCCGCCTCAGCGATGTACCCCCAATAACGAATGCGCCCATTCGGTTGCACTTCCGTGCGAACAGGATGACGCAGGACGTGCTCAATCCACTCTTCCTTCAAGTAGGGCCAACGGGCCAGAACACTGATCTTGAAGTACGTTGTCGTTTTCACGATTTTAGCGGGCCAATCTTTCTAACCGCAGAGAACGCGGAGGATGCGAAGAAAAATTTACTGGACACCGGACAGCAGGACACGGATACACACGGATTTCACTGGTCGGCACGGACAAAAATCCGTGAAAATCTGTACCATTCGCGTCCATCCGTGTCCCGTTTCTCTGCGCCCTCTGCGTCTCTGCGGTGAATTCACGACCGCGAGGCCCGATGCAGGCGGGCCAGTTCCTCAAAAAGTTCCCGCTCCCGCGGGCTCAGCCGCTGGGGAACCTGGACCTGGACGACGACGTAGAGGTCGCCCCGGCGTTCGGCGTTCCCCGGCCGGGGCATCCCCTTCCCGCGCAGGCGGAATTTGGTTCCGCTGCTGGTGCCGGGCGGAATCTTCAGCGCCACCGTCCCGTCCAGCGTCTCCACCGGCACCTCGCCCCCCAGGACGGCGGTGTAGAGGTCCACGGGGAGGTCCCGCCAGAGGTCGCTCCCCTCCACCCGGAAGACGGGGTGAGGCTGGATAGTGACCTTCAGGTAGAGGTCGCCCGGGGGGCCGCCCATGAGGCCCGGCTGGCCCAGCCCGGCGAAGCGGATGCGGGAGCCGGTGTGGGCCCCGGGCGGGATTTTGATCGTGACGACGCGGCCGTCGGCCCGCTCCACCTGGCGGGTGGTGCCGTGGAACGCCTCCTCCAGCGTAATCTCCACCGGTATCTCCACATCCTGGCCCTTCATGGTGGCGGTCCGGCGGGTGCCGGCGCGCGGCCGGGTGCGCGGGGCGCCGAAGAGAAACTCAAAGAGGTCCCCCAGGCCGCCCGCCTGCCCGAAGAGTTCGTCCAGGTCCACGTACTGGACCTGCGGCCCGGCCTGCCCGAACCACTGGCGGGCGAAGTCCTCAAAGCCGCCGGGGCCGCCGCGCGCCTGCCAGCGGCTCCAGTCGGTGCCGAACTGGTCGTAGCGGCGGCGCTTCTCCGGGTCGGAGAGGACCTCGTAGGCCTCGTTGATCTCCTTGAACCGCTCCTCAGCGGCCTTATCCCCCGGATTCACGTCCGGGTGGTACTGGCGGGCCAGTTTGCGGTAGGCCTTCTTGATTTCGTCCTGGCTGGCGTTGCGGTCAACGCCTAAGATTTTGTAGTAGTCTTTGTATTCCATATCTCTCCGTCGCAGGGCAGATGTGGCAGGTCGCGGGACTTACGCCCTCAGCCGGAACCCCAGACGTCGCTCCAGGGCGCCGACGGTCCGCAGGACGGGGCCCGGGGGGACGAAGCGCCGGCCGAACATCCGCCAGCAGATGAATTCCACCACCACCCCCGCGTCCCCGACGGTGTCCATATAGGCAAAGTCGGTCCGCAGCGGCCCCAGGCCCAGACGCCCCCGCACCCAGACGGGGTACCCCGCCCGGACCAGTCGCTCCGCCCAGCC
>JAGHZG010000222.1 GCA_017743275.1 Chloroflexota bacterium
AGCGCTTTGAAGCCCAGCAGATGGTGGTGTTGCTGGAAGCATTGGCCCATAATCTAATCTGCTGGTTTGGGTGCGCGGCTGGCTGGCCGATGCCTGTCCCCGGCTGGCCCGGTGGGGCCTGCTGCGCTGGATACGGGATGTGCTTCACATCAGCGGATTGGTCGTATTTCATTCTTCTGGCATCGTCCAAATTGTGCTGAACCGGGGAGACCCGGTGGCCAGAGAGTTAGGGTCTGGCCTGGCGGCCCTTCTGGCTCCGGAGGAAACGGCCATTATTTTGGGCGAAATTTAGGTAATTACGATTCTCCAATGATCAGGACTTCTGTCACCCGTCGGGGACTCAGCACGTACTGGTATCCCTGCAGACGGGCAACGGTCACCCGACGCTTGAACTGCCGCATATCTGAGGCCAGTTGGTCAACGCCGGGGATGCCGTCGGAGCGATAAGAAACAACCAGAATGGAATGCCGGAATTTTTCAAACATCAAACGGAACCCCTCTTGAACTCTTTGGGGGTCATTCCAGAGATTGGGTCGGGCCCGAAGTCTCCGGTGTTTGGTGGAATAATCCACCCATTCGCCCCAGTGGTCGTAGTTGACCATACCCTCCAAGAAATGGTAGAACGCCAGGTAGTCCACCGTACCGCCAGACGCAGCGGTGTACGGAGGGTCCAGGTACACCAGGTCGTAATTTCCCGTCAAGTCTAAGGCATCCAAGTTCAGCGCCCGATTGGGCTGACCGTTATCAAAGACCAGACAGTTCGCTTCGGCGACAAACCGGCGGAAGTGCTCCTCAAAGGGTCGATCCCAGGTCGCTTTGTTGCCAAAAGAACGGGGAACTTCCGCCAGGCGCAGGTATAGATTGCTCCGATGAAACAGATTGAACGGGCGCTTGACCAGGCATGCCTGGATCAGCGCGTAGTAGCCTAGGGCTTTTTTATAGGGGTTCTCCATTTCTTCCAGATTCTGCACAACGACATCCAGCCACTCATTTTCCTCGTCCGTGTAGTAGATGCCCTGAAACGTCTCGGCAATGAATCGGCGGTACGCTCTGCCCGGTTTCGGCGTAAGGATTTTCTGGACGTCGTCCTCTGTCAGGCGGGTGGAACTGTTTTCAATAATTGCCAGTCCAATGTAGTAATTAAAGCGAAGGTAGTCGTTGTAGGTGACCTGTTTCCCATGCCCTTTCAACCAGTACGCTACCACGCCGCTGCCGCCGAAGGCATCCAGGGCAGTATGAAAGTCCAGACGCCGGAGGTGCTCCCCAATCCATGGCATCAGTTTCGCCTTGCTGCCCTGATAGCGGGTGGAGGGAAGCAGAGGCCTGACCGGTGCTTCCGGGAGCAGTCTCAATTGGGTCTCAGGATATCGGACGGCTCTCATCCAGACGTTTCACCAAGTCCGGTCGGTTGATCCGTTCCAGGTATTCCCGCAGGTTGCGGAAGAGCGGGCGAGGTAAATCCACTTTGCGCGCCATATCGGGAGTCAGGTATTCCTGCCAGTACTGGTCAAACAAAGCCCTGCCTTCCTCTCCCAGCAGAGCGAAAGGCCCTCTGCCCTCCCGCAGTGCTGCCAGTTCCTTCACCGAGCCGATATTTTTGGTGTTTCCACTGCCCGGCTGGTCGCTGGCGATTTTCCATTTGGGCTGAAGGATGAACTCAATGTCCCGCACTGGGGTGGGGATGGTTCCCAGTTGCTCTAAAGGGTACACGCCCGGAAGGTCGGGCACTGCTACTGGTGTACACAATGCCGATAATGTAGTGGGCCGCATACTCGCAGTATGGGAACACAATGTTCTTGGTACTCCGACGATCACGGAAATAGCCAGTAAAGGCGCCCAGGGTGAAGCCAGATACCTGTCCGGGACGGTCGGGCATCCGGTATGTGCTTTTCAGGTCCAGGGCAATTTTCTCTTCTCCCCGAACCAGGCTCAGGTCCGGATAGAAATTCTGTTCCGGAGCAAAGACCACCTGGTAGCATTCATCCCGCGCCAGCCGGACGATGTCGGGGAGGGTCATCAACTCCAGGGCCTTAGAGATCACTTTGGTATCCGAAGAGAGGGCATAGATTCGGCGGGCGATGTCTATAAAACCCCGCAGAGTCCACAATCCCTGATCGTCTTGCAACTCCCGTTGCAACTTTTCCAGCAGAAGACGGAACGATTGCTCAGGGAAGCCCATTTTATCCTTTCCCGTCTATCTCCTGCAGCAACTCCCACACAAACGCCTTAGTGTGCTCCACCACCCGCGGGTCCAGGTGGTCCACGGTGTCTGTGGGACGGTGCCACTCCGGAAGGATGCCGTCCCGCCGATGGCTGGTGAAGGTGAGGACGCGGAAACCGTATTTGGCAGCGATGCTCCCCTCGGTGTAGGCTCCCCGGAAGCGGTACGGGTGGGCATCCCACTCCGGATGGCGGGCGGCAATGCGCTCCGCCAGCGCCAGCAGTTCCGGGTCGCTGCGAACGGTGAGCAGGAAGGTCTCTTGGGTCAGGTAGGCCGGGCTGGAATGGGCCCCACCCACGCTGTCCAGGGTGATCCAGATGGCCCGGCCCAGTTCGTCCCGGTGCCGGCGGGCGAAGTCCTCCGCGCCGTAGCACCCCACCTCCTCGCAGCCGGAGAGGACCAGCCAGACGGCGGTACGGGCCAGGGGCTGGCGCGCCAGTCGCTCCGCCAGACTCAGCACGATGCCCGCGCCGGTGGCATTGTCGTTGGCCCCCGCCGTGTACGGGGAGAAGTCGGCCTGGACGGTGATGAGGAAGACGCCCAGGATAACCAGGGCGAAGGGCAGGGAGAGGATGCGCCAGAGGATGCCCGGCACCAACGCGCCAATGATGAAGAGCACCAGCAGGGCAATGGCGGAAGCCAGGCCGATGGGGACCAGTCGGCTGAAGAGGCGCACCCAGCGGTCGGTGGAGAAGGCCAGCGGGGTGCGGTGGCTATCCAGGTGGCCCATGACGACCACATGCTGGCGGACTTCACCCGAGGGCATCCGGCGGGCCCAGACGTTCTGGCTGCGGCCTTTGGGGAGCACCCAGCGGATGGGGTTGGGGCGGAACGCCAGTTCCAGGAGCACCGAGGCCAGCGCGACCGCCGTCAGCACGGCCGCGATGATGGCGCCGGTCCGCCCGGCGACCCAGAAGAGAATCTCCGCCAGAAGGGCCAGGCCGGTGAAGAGGACGTAGGGATACCATGCGGAGCGGGCGCTGGTGAAGGACTCGGTGACCGGCTCCAGGCCCAGTTTCCTCAACACGTCGGCGGCGTAGCGAGCCGCCTCGGCCTCCTGCAGCGTGGTGGAGCCGCGCGGGCCGATCGTCTCGGCCAGATAGCGGATGTGGTCCATTGCGGGCATATCTCCTCCTGGGTGCAGAAAGGCTCACACAGAGACACAAAGACACAGAGAAGAGGTAATTACCTACCCTGGTTCTGTTTGGCGGGGCGAGCCGTCCACGAATGTTTCACGAATGCACGAATTGCGCCATCATTCGTGGATTCGTGGCCCATTCGTGGATGGCCCCCGCGCCTGACGATCAACGCAACAGGAGGTGGTGGGTAATTACGACACAGAGAAGAAACCTTTGTGCCTTTGTGTCTTTGTGGGAGATAATATCACCAACGGGGAAAAGCGCAAACGGTGGGGAAAAGGACCCGTTTTCATCCGTTTCATCTCTGTCCCATTCCTCTAAAACCCGTGCAGACTCTGCAGGCGGCCCACCCGGACAATCCAGGGGACGCCCAGCCAGAGGAACAGCACCCCTGCAAACCCCAGCAGGACCAGGACGGCCTGGCGTCGGCCCCGCCAGGGGGATAGCGGACGCAGGTGGAGCGGCAGCAGGTACAGGAGCCACACCACCAGCGTCCAGGTCTCTTTGGGGTCCCAGCCCCAGTAGCGGCCCCAGGCGTAACGGGCCCAGACGCCGCCCAGCAGCATACTCAGGGTCAGCCAGAGGAAGCCCCAGTCGGTGGCGCGCTCCATAGCCCGGAGCCGCGCCGTCCGGCCCGCCTCCTCCCGCTCCGCCAGTGCGGTCAGGCCCAGCCCGGCGGCCACGCCGAAGAGGCCGTAGGCCAGGGCGGCGGCGAACGTGTGCAGCGGGAACCAGACGGAGCGCAGGACGGGGAGTAGCGGGGCCGCGGCCCGTTCCCCGGCGGGACGGGTGAGGGCCCACGTCGCCAGGGCGAGAGCCAGCAGCAGCCCACCACCGCCCGCGCGGGGGGTGCCCGCCGTCGCCAGCAGGTGGAGCCCCAGCAGCGCCCAGACGAAGGCCAGGCCGAACTCGTAGCGGGTGCTCATGGGCCAGTGGCCGGC
>JAGHZG010000223.1 GCA_017743275.1 Chloroflexota bacterium
CCTCCAACTCCGGTTCCTCTTCCTCCTTCTAACTCACGAACTCGCACTCAACTCACGAACTCGCACTCACTTCCTAGGTCCGACCCGACCTGCCCTCAGGGGCAGTCGGGTCGGACGCTTTATGGAAGGGGGTTTGCGGGCGGCGGCCTTCGGCCGCCGCCCGCAAACCCCCTCTACCTCCCCCTCCCGCGCCGCGAAGCGGCAGCGGAGCCGCCGCAATGAAAGATGCGCCCCTCTCCCTACAGTGCGCGACAGATGAATCCCTTCAAATATGTCCCTTCCGGGAAGTTCAGAGAGACGGGATGGTCGCTCCCCTGGTGAAGGTGCCCGAGAATCTGCACATCCCGGCCTGCGTCCAGCGCGGCACCGAAGAGAATTTTCTGAAAGAGGTCGGCGGAAACCGCGCCGGAGCAGGAGGTGGAGAAGAGAATACCCCCCGGCCGCAGCAGGTGGAAAGCCTGGAGGTTGATGTCCTTGTAGGCACGGGCCGCGCGGGGCACGTCCTGCGCTGATGGCGCGAATTTGGGCGGGTCCAGAATGATGAGGTCAAACCGGCGCCCGACGGCCCGGAAAGCCCGCAGGACCCGTGCGACGTCGCCCTCTACAAACTCGTGGTCATCCGGAGAGAGGCCGTTCAGCGAGAGGTTCTCCCGCGCCAGTTCCAGCGCGGGGCCGGAGGAGTCCACGAAGGTTACACGGGCCGCGCCGTGCCAGGCCGCGTAGACACCAAAAGCACCGGTGTAGCAGAAAGCATCCAGGACCTCTGCGCCGGGGCTGAAGGGAGCCAGGCGCGCCCGGTTCTCCCGCTGGTCCAGATAGAAGCCGGTCTTCTGGCCCGTCCCCACGTCCACCCGGAAGCGCAGACCGTTCTCCCGAACCTCCACCAGAGGGGGTGGGGGCTCTCCCCGGAGCGGGCCCGTTCTCATCGGGAGGCCTTCCTTCTCCCGCACGTCCACATCGGAGCGCTCGTAGATGCCGCGCGGGGAAAGCAGGTCCACCAGCAGGGAGACCAGCGTGTCTTTCCAGCGCTCTATCCCCAGGGTCAGGAACTGAGCGACCAGAAACTCGCCGTACCGGTCCACGATCAGGCCCGGCAGGCCGTCGGACTCCGCGTGGACCAGGCGGAAGGCGGTGGTGTGGGGAGACCGGAGGAGGTCTGCGCGCCCCTGAAGCGCGCGCTGAAGCCGCCGTTGCCAGAAGTCGGCGTTGATTTCTTCAGCCGGGTTCCAGGTGAGGAGACGGACGGTGATCTGGGAGCGGCGGTTGAGGTACCCTCGCGCCAGCCACTGGCCCCCGGCGTCCTGCACGTCTACAATGTCCCCGTCGGCGGGGTCGCCGCGGATGCGGGCGATGGCGCCGGAGAAAATCCAGGGATGCCGCCGCAAGACGGAGCGCTCCCGCCCTGGCTGCAGGATGACCGTACCGTTTCCGGGCACCTCACATCCGCTCCGGGGCCGTCATCCCCATCAGGTGGAGCGCACGGGCCAGGACGACCTTCGCCGCCCGCACCAGCCGCAGACGGGCCCGGGTGATGGCCTCATCGGCAGGGTCGGAGGAGACCACCCGGCAGTCCCGATAGAAGGCGTGGAAGGCCGTCGCCAATTCCTGGGCGTAGTAGGGCAGGAAGTGCGGGCTCAGTTTCGCCGCCGCCTGCTCTATCACCTCCGGCAGTTCCAGCATTTTGCGGATCAGCGCCAGTTCGCTGGGGTGCTGGAGGAGAGAAAGGTCGGCGGGACGGTCCACCTCCAGGCCTTGCTCCCCGGCGTACCGGAGGATGCTGGCGATGCGGGCGTGCGCGTACTGGACGTAGTAGACCGGGTTCCGCTCCGACTGCTCCACCGCCAGGTCCAGGTCAAAATCTATCGGCGCGTCGGCGGTTCGGGAGAGGAGCATGAACCGGATGGGGTCCGGACCAACGTCTTCCAGCAAGTCCCGCAGGGTGACAAACTCCCCCGTGCGCTTGGACATGCGCACCTCTTCGCCGCCTCGCCACAGAGTCACCAACTGGTAAAGGATGAAGACGGTCCGTTCGGGTTCCAGGCCCAGGGCCTTCGCCGCAGCGCGCACACGGGGGACGTCGCCGTGGTGGTCGGCGCCCCAGATGTAGATGGCCCGGTCAAATCCCCGCCGGACCAGTTTGTCCCAGAGATAGGCGACGTCCGAGGCCAGGTAGGTGGGGCGCTCCGAGGGTTCGGGGACGACCCGGGGGGAGCGGATGAGCACCGCGTCCTTCTCCAGGTCGGGGTGGCGGAACCAGACGGCGTCGTCGTACTCCACCACGTAGCCGCGCTGGCGCAGGACCGTCAGCGCCTGGTCAAACAGGCCCTCCTCGTAGAGGTGGCGCTCGTGCCGCCAGACGTCAAAATGGACGCCCAGGTCGGCCAGGTCCTGGCGGATGCATTCCAGCATCCGGGCGACGGCCCAGTCGGCGACCGCGCGCACCGCCTGGCGGCGGTCCATCTCCAGATACCGGCGCCCGGCCTCGGCGGCCAGCCGTTCCCCCAACTCCACCACGTAGCGCCCGTGGTAGCCGTCCTCGGGGAACGGGACGTCCTCCCCCAGTGCCTGGGCGTAGCGGGCGAAGACGCTCTCGCCGAACCGGCGCACCTGAGACCCGGCGTCGTTAACGTAGTATTCCCGCTCCACCTGGTAGCCTGCGGCCGAGAGGACGGAGGCCAGGCCGTCCCCCAGGACGGCGTTGCGGGCCGAGCCGATGGTGATGGGGCCGGTGGGGTTGGCGCTGACGAACTCCACCTGAACCCGCTGCCCCTTTCCGACGGCGATGGCTCCGAAGGACTCCCCGGCCTCCAGAATGGCGTCCACCTGCTGAGCCAGCCAGCCGTCATCCAGCCAGATGTTAATGTAGCCGGGGTGGGCGGGCTCGGCACGGCCGATGAACGGGGCCGGCGGCAATGCGGCGATCACCCGCCCGGCCAGGTCCATCGGGGGCATCCCGGCCTCCCGCGCCAGCCGCAGGCATACAGAGGTGGAGTAATCACCGAACTCCGGGCGGCGGGTCCGTTCCACCAGGACCGGGGGAAAGTCGTCCCGGCCCAGGACCTCCCGCAGAGCCTGGGCGATGGTGTTGGCGATTTGGGTGCGAATCGGAACGGACATACTGGCGTTTCCTCCGGCGTCATTCGGCCTCGGGGCGGCGGAGAAGGCGCGCGACGAACGTTACGACCTCCTCCGCCAGTTTCACGGCGTCCTCAGCAACTGACCGGTTATAGACCTGGGCGGGGATCCCATCTGGCAATCCGTTGGGATACCGCGTGGGGATGTAGTAGGTGTCCAGTATCCCCCATCGGGCAGCCAGAGAGGAGAAATCAGGGTTCCAAGACGATGCTTCCTGGGCCAGCCGGTGGACCGAATGGCCCAGCACCAATTCCTCTCCCTGAGCGTAGAGGAAGGCCTTCAAAGCCTTTTCAGCGACCTGCTGGGCCAGGAAACAAGCCAGGTGATAGCCCCCCTCTTCCAGCAGGCGACGAGCCCAGTGCAGGTCCTCCTCCGCCTGAGTCAACCAGCGGCGGCCTTCCTCAGGAGCCGACTTTCTCATAGAGCACCTTCCCCTCCTGCAGAATGCGGCGACCAAACGGCATGTCCCGGACGATTTCCCACTCTTCGGGGGTATAGACCAGGATGTCGGCATCCACTGGCAGTGGGCCGATCCGCCGATACAGTTCCACCATCCGGGCCAGAAAATCCAGTTCCGATTTCTGGATCACCACCAGGTCCAGATCGGTCAGCAGGTCGGCCCGCCCACGAGCGTAGGAACCGAACAGAATCAGCCGTTCCACGGTCGGGTCAGCGGAGAGCAGGGTCACCAGATGGGAAAGGGTCTCCTGAAGGGCCCGCTGATATGCCTCCCGACGCCGGGCCATCGGCGGAGTCACGGTTCCTCCAGAATCTGCAGGGTATCCCATGCGGTAAATTGCTCCCGCAGCGACGCCCGCTCCACTTCGGGCAGGAACGCGGCGTCCAGCGCGTTGAAGACCATCGTACGAATCTGCTCCAGGTTCAGCCCCATCGCTGTCACTGCAACCAGATACTCGTCGGTGAGAGTGGTGTCGGAGATGCTGGGGTCGTCGGTGTTCAGCGTGGCCCGCAGGCCCAGGGCCAGCATATCCGGCAGGGGATGGTGGCTGAGGGAGCGGACAGCCCCCGTCTGCAGGTTGCTGGTGGGGCAGACTTCCAGCGCAATGTTCCGTTCCATCAACAGCCGCACCACTTCGGAGTTCTCCAGGGCATGGA
>JAGHZG010000224.1 GCA_017743275.1 Chloroflexota bacterium
GATTTTGCGGCGGGCGGCCTTGCCGCCCGCCGCAAAACCCCTTCAAGGGTCATTTGTCATTGGTCATTTCGCCATTGGTCATTCTTGAGGAGGTGCCTGATGTCCGTCGTCCAGGCGTTTCTCAGCCTTTCTACGGCGTTCGGCCTCTCCGCCTCCGCCGGGCTGAACGCCTACATCCCCCTGCTGGTCATCGCGCTGGTGGACCGTCTGACCGACGGCCTGATGGACCTGCAGGGGCCGTGGGCCTGGCTGAGCAGTTGGTGGACCATCGGCGTCCTGGCCGTGCTGCTGGTCATAGAAGTCCTGGCGGATAAAATCCCCGCCGTGGATACGGCCAACGACATCGTCCAGACGGTGGTGCGCCCGACGGCTGGTGCTATCCTCTTCGCGGCCAGCACCCATACCATCCAACTCCACCCCGTCCTGGCGGCCATCTGCGGGGTGATTGTGGCCGGGGGCGTCCACACGGTCAAGGCCACCGGACGCCCTGTCCTCTCCGTCACCACCGGCGGCACGGCCAACCCCATCGTCAGCACGGTGGAGGACGTCATCTCCACCGTCACCTCCATCATCGCCCTGGTCGCGCCCTATCTGGTGCTGGCGTTCATCGTCATCGTCGTCTCCCTCATCATCTGGTGGGTTGTCCGCCGACGAAAGGCCCGGAGGTGACCGTGTCCGTCCTGAAAACCCAACTGGAAAATGGGCTCACCGTCCTGCTGAAAGAGGTCCACACCGCCCCGGTGGCGAGTTTCTGGATATGGTACCGCGTCGGGAGCGGGCGGGAGCACGTCGGCATCACCGGTATCTCCCACTGGGTGGAGCACATGCTCTTCAAGGGCACTCCCCGCTGGCCCAAAGGGACTGCGGATAAGGCCATCTCTCGCGAGGGCGGGGTCTGGAACGGCGCCACCTGGTACGACTTCACTACCTATTTCGCCACCCTCCCGGCGGAGAAAATCGGGCTGGAACTGGAGATTGAGGCGGACCGGATGACGGGCGCGCTCTTTGAGCCGCAGGAGGTGGAGGCGGAGCGGACGGTCATCATCAGCGAGCGGCAGGGGGCCGAAAATGACCCCCTCTTCCTGCTGGGCGAGGAGGTCATGGCGGCCGCCTTCCGGGTCCACCCCTACGGCCACGAGACGCTGGGGCATATGTGTGACCTGCTGCGGATGACGCGGGACGACCTCTACCAGTACTACCGGACCTACTACGTCCCCAACAACGCGCTGGCGGTAGCGGTGGGGGACTTTGAGACGGAGCAGATGCTGGACCTCATCCGCTACCATTTCGGCGACATCCCGCCAGGGAACCTGCTGGATAGGGCCTCTCCGACGGAGCCGCCCCAGCGCGGGGAGCGCCGGGTGATGGTGGAAGGGGAAGGCAACACGGCCTACCTCACCGTTGTCTTCCACACCCCACCCCCGACCGACGGGGATTTCCATCCGCTGGTGGTGCTGGATACCGTCCTGAGCGGCGCCAGCGGGATGACCCTCTTCGGCAACGGGGGCACCAACAAGACCTCCCGGCTCTACCGCGCGCTGGTGGATACGGAACTGGCGGCCAACGTCTCCGGCAGCCTCATCCCCACGGTGGACCCCTTCGTGTACTCCCTGACCGCCACGGTGCGGACGGGCCGGACCCCCGCCGAGGTGGAGGAGCGGTTGTGGGCCGAACTGGAGCGGATGGCCGCCGAGCCGATTCGGGAAGAGGAGTTGCGGAAGGCCATCCAGCAGGCGCGGGCCCAGTTCGCCTACTCCAGCGAATCGGTCACCGGGCAGGCCTTCTGGCTGGGCTGGAGCGAAATTTTTGCCGACTACACCTGGTTTGAGGGGTATCTGGACCGGCTGAGCGCGGTCACGCCGGAGGACGTCCTGCGGGTGGCGCAGGCCGTCCTGCGCCGCTCCAACGCCACGGTGGGGTGGTACGTGCCCCAGGGTCAGCCCTCCGAAGGAGAGACTCCGGAGGCCTGAGGAAACCCGGATGCGCTTCCGCTCCATCCTTCCTTCCTGGGGAATTCCCGCCCTGGTGGTCCTCGCTCTGGGCTGGCCCGCCATCCGCGCGGGCATCGGCCCTACCCTCCCCTGCGGTTCGGATGCGGTGATCCATCTCCTTCGCGTTGTCCAACTGGACCATCTCTGGGCGCAGGGAATCCTCTACAGCCGTCTGGCCCCGGATATGGGGTGGGGCTACGGTTTTCCGGTCTTCAATTTCTACCCTCCTCTCTCTTACTACGTCGTCCTTCTGATCTCCCGGTTGATTGGCGACATTGCCCTGGGATTCCGGGTCACCCAGGCTCTGACCTTCCTGGTGGTCGGTCTGGGGGTGTACGTCCTGGCCCGGGACTTCTTCCGGGCGGAGGCGGCGATGGTGGCGGCGGTTGCCGCGATGTACGCTCCCTACGTGGCCTACAACCCCCTCTACCGGGGGGCGCTGCCGGAGGCAATGGGCTGGGCGCTGCTCCCGTGGGCATGGTGGGCCGTGGGCCGGGCCGTGCGGACGGGCCGAAGAGGGTGGATCGCGGCGGGTGCCCTCATCTTTGGTGCCCTGTTGCTGACGCACAACCTCGCGGCCGTGGTGTCGGCCCCACTGCTGGCCCTCTATGCGCTGATGGAGGTTCTATCTTCGTCTTTCCTGCCGTTCCGTCGTCGGGCGCTCTCCGTTGGAATCAGCCTGGGCTTGGGAATGGGCCTGGCGCTCTTTTTCTGGATTCCAGCCTGGGCTGAACGTTCGCTCATCCAATGGGAAAACGCCATTTACGGTTTCCCCGGCGGCTACCGGGCCCACTTTCTCTCCTGGCGGGAACTCCTGACCGCTCTGGAGCCTGTCCGGTCGGACCTGGTGAACCCTACTTTGCCTCGCTCTCTGGGGCTGATGCCCCTATTGCTGGGAGTCCCTGGCCTGTTGGGGCTTTTCTTCTTTCGGGGCGCTCGTCGTCGGGTGGTTGTTTTCTTTGCGGCGGTCTGCACGGTCGCCGCACTGATGACAACTTCTCTTTCCCAGCCTCTCTGGTGGGCCATCTCGCACCTGCACATTTTCCAGTTTCCCTGGCGCTTTCTGGGGCCGGCGGCACTCTCCCTGGCGTTCCTGGTTGGGGCGACGGCCGAACTTCTGACGGGTCTCCGATGGCGCCATCCTCTGATTGGGCTGATGGTCCTGGCCCTCGTTGCCGCCGACCTGGGCTGGCTCTGGAACGCCCAGTACTGCCCCGGCTGGGACCGGGTCTCCATCGGCAGCCTCTACACCTGGGAGCAGACGGACCCGGGAGTCTCCCACAGTGAGTTCCGGCCCCGTACGGTCCGCCAATGGCCCTCCCGGCCAGCGACGGGCTGGTTTGACCTCTCCGTGCTCCCGAAGGGGGTGGACCTTCGTGAGGGGCGAACCGGACCGCTCTCCGCCGAAGGGTGGGTGGAGAGTCCCCAACCTTTCCGGCTGACCATCAACCGCTTCTTCTACCCCGGCTGGCGGGCCTGGGTGGACAGAAAGCCGGTGGAGATTGTCCCCGAGGCGGAGTGGGGGCGGTTCACCTTCCCGGTTCCGGCGGGCCGCCACCACATTGCGGTTCGCTTCGGGGAGACGCCGCTCCGGCTGGCGGCGGACCTCCTCTCCGCTTTGTCTCTATTGGGGCTGGCGATCTGGCTTATGGGAGATCGTCTGTCGGAATTGCGCCGATACGGTGGAGGTGGTCAGCCTGCAAACTGGCCGGATGCTGGCGCTATAGTGGCCTCAAGTAGATAGTTGCAGATAGACACCGATCGCCGCAAACGATTCGGAGGAGAGATGCACCGTTTCCTTCTTCGCCTGCTTCCTATTCTCGTGCTTCTGTCTCTATGGTGGGTTCCGGCCCGGGCCGCCATCGGGCCCACTCTGGTCTGCGGAGACGATATGTTGCTTCATCTCCTGCGGGTGGTCCAGATAGACCATCTCTGGTCTCAGGGGATTCTCTACGCCCGATGGGCGCCGGATATGGGGTGGGGGTATGGGTATCCCGTCTTCAACTTCTACCCTCCCCTCTCCTACTTCGTGGCGGGCCTGATCGCCCGGCTGGGCTTCGGCATCACGCCAGGGGTCCGCATTGCCCTGGCTCTGACTTTCTTGATGGCCGGTCTGGGGATGTATGTTCTGGCCCGGGACTTCTTCCGGGAAGAAGCGGCGGTGATAGCGGCAGTGGCGGCGATGTATGCGCCCTACGTGGCCTACAATCCCCTCTACCGGGGGGCGCTGCCGGAGGCGATGGGCTGGGCGCTGCTC
>JAGHZG010000225.1 GCA_017743275.1 Chloroflexota bacterium
AGTCGTCGGCAGCGTCAGATGTGTATAAGAGACAGGCACGATGGCTGTCAGAGACTCCTCGCTGGCCACCTGCTCCAGACCGTCCAGTATATCTTCCCCCTCCCGCTGGAGGACCTGGTCCAGAGCATCCGGCGTGGCCAGGTTCAGGAGGTTCTGGGTGGCCAACAGCAGGGTCAGGCCGGGACGGATCGGAACATAGGCGATGGCCATTTCGGCGTAGGGCCGGCCGCCCAGGGGAGGAGGGGGGCGGTCCGGATATTGTTCATCGCCGTCGGCAGAGACGATGCGGGACCAGGCGACACCGGCGTGGGCCAGGAACACTTCATCAGCCCGCAGCGCGGCGCAGGCCAGATTCCCCACGCAACGGCTCTCTGAGGGAACCTGACGGTTGAAGCGGACCAGGGCGCTGTGGGCCGCGATCACGGCCCGCCGCAGGGCCGCGATCGGGCTTCCGGGAGTAGACCAGAAGGCCTGGGCCGCCGCATCCCGGATTTCCCGGTAGAGGCGAGAAGGGGCCGGACCGGCCAGGTCCAGCACCATCGCGAACCGTTCGCTTTCCCGTCCGGGGGCCGGATGCAGAGGGGGAGTGAGCCAGGCACTACTGAGATGTGCCCCGGTCTGCCGCTGTCCATCCACCAGACGAATCCAACCGATCCAGGGCTCCATATATCGCGCCTTTCCATCAGAAATGGGTCGCGGATCGCAACTACCTATCCGAATCGGTGTGCAAGTTTGTAGCGCAGGCTGTCAGCCTGCATGCAGGCCTGGCGGCCTGCGCTCCATGGCATACCTTCGCCACGTCTCTGATAGCGCTTCCCGGAGGTTCCCTGGTAGGTAGTCACCGCGGATCACTGTTGTCTCAGCAACGCAACTATTCAGCCGGGTAAACGATGCAGGCCTCCTCACCCCACCCCCACCGCCTGCGGCGGGCGGCGAAGCCGCTGGAGGAGGAGGCTGAACAGTTACACCTCTATAGAATAGTCCAGAACGCCAGGTTGTCAAGCATCTAAATCCTCTCTGCGCGCTTGACCGCTTTCCCGCTCTGCGGTATAATGAACCCGCTTCTCCGCCGGGGAGCCTTCGTGCGGAGATTCAATTTTGTATGGGGGTTGTACAGAATGCCGAAGCGAACGTACCAGCCCAAGAAACGAAAGCGAATGCGCACGCACGGCTTCCGCGCCCGGATGGCGACGGCCACCGGACGTCGGGTGCTGAAGGCCCGCAGGCTGAAAGGACGCCATCAACTGACGGTTCAGCGCGAGGGGGCCAAGAAGTGGAACTGGAAGGAGAGCGCCCGCCGGCCCCGGCGCCGGGCGTAGAGGCGATGGCCTCCGGCGGCCATCCGCTGACAGGACAACCGGAACCGTGGAGCGACGAATCCGGCTCCGGCGGTCGGTGGACTTTGAGCGAGTCCGGCAGGAAGGCCGGGCCTGGTCCCATCCGCTGCTGGTGCTGGTCGCCGCTCCCAACCCGGTCGGTATGGTCCGCATCGGGGTCGTCGCAGGACGTCGGGTGGGCACGGCGGTGGCCCGCAACCGGGCCAGGCGGCTGCTCCGGGAAGCGGCCCGTCACCTCTACCCCCGCCTGACGCCCGGATGGGACCTCGTCCTCATTGCCCGACCGCCCATCCTGACCGTCAAAGAGCCCCAGGTGGAGGCCGCGCTGGAGCAACTGGCCCGGGAGGCCCGACTGTTGCAGACCCAGGAGGAAACAGGGTGAAATATCTGTTGCTGGCCATGATCCGGTTGTGGCAGTGGACGTTCTCGCGCGCCCTTCCCCCGACCTGTCGCTTCTACCCCTCCTGCTCCCAGTACGGCTACGAGGCCATCTCCCGCTACGGTGTCCTGCGTGGCGGCTGGCTGACGGTCAAACGGGTTGCCCGCTGTCATCCCTTCAACCCCGGCGGATATGACCCGGTGCCTGATCTCCGGTAAATTGGTACATTGGTCATCGGTTCATTGGTCATTGGTAAATTGGTCATTTCAAGGAGAGCCCCAGCGTGAATAGACCATCGCATATCTACCCGGTCGCCCTGGCCTTGCTGGCCGTCCTCCTCCTCGCCGGTTGTTCCGGCGGCGTCCACGCCACCACCTGGACCACCCTGCTTCTCCACGACGGGACCCTCTACGTGGCGGACCTGGAACAGGTGCGGGCGCTGGACGCGGAGACCGGTCAGGAGGTCTGGGCGTTCCCCGCCAAGCCGGACCTGAGCCAGTATGGTCCCTTCTACACGGTGACCCGTCTGAACGACGAATTGCTCATGGTCACTTCTTACGAATCCACCGGGGGCATATTCTCCGCTCGTTACCGGGGGGTGTTGCGCGCCCTCTCCCTGAACGGTGGGCAGTTGGCCTGGCCCCAGCCCTTTATCGCCGACGGAGAGTTCGTCGCCCCCGGCGCCGCCGGGGACGGCATCTTCGTCATCGGCAACAGCAACGGGAACATTTACGGCCTGCGGATAGAGGATGGCACCCTGGTCTGGCAGTACACCGCCCGAAGCCGGGTCTGGGCAACGCCGCTGATCCTCTCCGATACCGTCTACGTCGCCTCGCTGGACCATCACCTCTACGCGCTGGACCTGCAGACCGGCGCGCTGCGCTGGCTGTTTCGGGCCGGCGGCGCAATGGCCGACCGCCCCCTCTTCCTGAACGACACCCTGTACATCGGCTCCTTTGACCACAACCTCTACGCGCTGC
This sequence comes from Chloroflexota bacterium, assembly GCA_017743275.1. Lineage (GTDB taxonomy): Bacteria > Chloroflexota > Anaerolineae > B4-G1 > DUEL01 > SpSt-77. The sequence continues at coordinate 2,697 of JAGHZG010000225.1, forward strand.
GGCCGGCCGATGGTACTGAGGTCTGGCGCTTCACCGGCGCCAACTGGTTCTGGGGCACCCCGGCGGGCGGCGGCGACCGCCTCTACGCGGCCGACGTGAATGGCAACGTCTACGCGCTGGATGCAGCAACCGGGCAGGAAATCTGGCGCAGCCGGGTTCAGGGGACCGTCCGGCTGGGGCCGGCGCTGAGCCCCGACGGGAAGCGGTTGCTGGTCGCCAGCGAAAACGGCGCCCTCTTCGGCCTGGATACCGCCGACGGTTTCGTCCTCTGGCAGCAGCCCGGGCAGGGACAACTGGGCGCTATGGTCATCGGCGGAGAACAGGTCTACGTGACCCGGATCAACGCCCCCCAGCGCGTGCAGGCGTTCTATGTGGAGAACGGCCGCCCAGTGTGGTCGTATCCACCTCAACAGTAAGGAGAACGAGAGACGTGTGGGACCTGCTGATTCTGAACCCAATGGTGAATCTACTGCTGCTGTTTTACCGCCTTCTGGGCCACCAGACAGTACTGGCGATTACGGCCCTCACGTTGGTGGTGCGGTTGGTCACCCTCCCGCTGACGCTGAAGCAGCAGCAATCCGCCCGCCGGATGCAAGAATTGCAACCGGAACTGATAAAACTGCAGAAAAAGTACGCCAATGACAAAGAAGCATTGGCCCGGGAGCAGATGAAACTCTACCGGGAGGCCGGCATCAACCCCCTGGGAGGGTGTCTGCCGCTGCTGATTCAACTACCCCTGCTCTACGGTCTCTGGCAGACCATCATGCGCACGCTGGCCGCCAGCCCACTGGAACTGGTTCGCCTCTCCCAGAACATCTATTCCTTCATTCCCGGCCTGGCTTCCCTCATCCCCCTGCAGAGCCGATTCCTGTGGATGGACCTGGGGCAGCCGGATCCGTACTACGTCCTCCCGATTCTGGTGGTGGTCACCTCCTGGCTCTCGCAGAAAATCCTGACTCCACCATCTATGGACCCTCGGTCCGCCGCGATGAATCGGCAAATGCTGATTATGATGCCGCTGATGTTCGGGTTTTTCTCCATCTCCTTTGCTTCCGGGTTATCCATCTATTTCATCATTTCCAACCTGGTCACTCTGCTCCAGTACTTTGTGACCCCCAAACCGCAGCCGGTCCCGGCGGGTGCGGCGGAGGCGCCGAAGGAACCGGAACGGCCGAAAGAGGCCGAGCGCCCCAAAGAGCGGGTGCGGCCGCCCCGGACCGCTCGGCGGAAGAGAGGGCGCAGGTAAACATCACACGAAGACACAAAGACACAAAGATATGCTTTGTGTCTTTGTGTCTTCGTGTGAGGAATGTGCGAATACAGAGAGGATGCTGATGAGTGCGAGTGCAGAGGGAAAGATTTTCTTCGGCGAAACCGTAGACGCCGCTATCGCGGCGGGGCTGACGGCGCTGCGTCTCCCGCGCGAGGCGGTAGAAATTGAAATTCTGGATGAAGGCAGTCGCGGCATCCTGGGCATCGGCGCCCGCATGGCGCGGGTCCGGCTCACGCCGCTGGTTACCCCCGAGGCCATCCCCGCGCCGCCCCCCGC
>JAGHZG010000226.1 GCA_017743275.1 Chloroflexota bacterium
CCTACTTTGAGTGCCTGCACGAATTAAAACTCATCGTGGACTTGATCCAGCAGGGTGGGCTGAGTTATATGCGGTACTCCGTCAGCGATACCGCGGAATTCGGCGATTACATCGCCGGCCCGCGCGTCATCTCCGGGGCGGTCAAGGACGAGATGCGCCGGCTTCTCCAGGAGGTGCAGGACGGCTCCTTTGCCCGCCTCTGGATTCTGGAGAACATGGCGGGTCGCCCCTCGTTCAACACGATGCGGCAACGGGAGAGGGAGCACCTGATTGAGCAGGTCGGTCGGAAACTGCGGGCAATGATGCCCTGGCTGAATCCCAAGACAGTGCCCTGATCGCCGGGGGAACGTCGGTGTTTCCCGATATTCCTACCGGGTGGTAACTCCAGAGGAGCTTTCGGGCAAGTGCCATCAAAGACGCGGCGAAGGTGTGCCCCTGTAGCGCAGGCCGCCAGGCCTGCATGCAGGCTGACAGCCTGCGCTACGTTATTAAAGCGATCAGGGGGTAGATAGTTACACCTGGTGTCCTTTCTTCAGGAGGAGAGATGGATAGGGTTCTCATCTTTGATACCACTCTGCGTGATGGGGAACAGACGCCGGGAGTCGCCCTGAACGCTGAGGAGAAAGTCCAGATTGCCCGCCAACTGGCCCGATTGGGAGTGGATGTGATTGAAGCGGGCTTCCCGGCGGCTTCTCCGGGCGATTGGGAGGCGGTGCGGCGCGTGGCAACGGAGGTGCAGGGCCCGGTCATCGCCGCGCTGGCCCGGGCAACCCCCGGGGATATAGAGAGGGCCTGGGAAGCCCTCCGCGGCTCTCCCCGGCCGCGCATCCACACCTTCCTGGCCACTTCGGACATCCACCTGAAATACAAACTCCAGATGTCCCGCGAAGAGGTGCTGGAGCGGGTGCGGGAGATGGTCGCGTATGCCCGCAACCTCTGCGACGACGTGGAGTTCTCCCCGGAGGATGCCAGTCGGAGCGACCCGGAGTTCCTGTACCGGGTGATTGAGGCGGCCATTCGGGCGGGAGCCACCACCATCAACATCCCCGATACCGTTGGCTATGCCCTGCCGGAAGAGTTCGGCGCCCTGATCCGGGGCATCCTGGAGCATGTGCCGGGCACGGAACGGGTGGTCATCTCCGCCCACTGCCACAACGACCTGGGACTGGCAACGGCCAACAGCCTGGCAGCCATCCAGGCTGGCGCCCGTCAGGTGGAGTGTACCATCAACGGGATTGGCGAACGGGCCGGCAATGCCTCCCTGGAGGAAATTGTGATGGCCCTCTATACCCGGCGGAAGGTCCTTCGGGTGACCACGGGTATCCGCTTCGCCGAGATTTACCGCACCAGCCGAATGGTCGCCAGTTACACCGGGGTCAGCGTTCAGCCCAACAAGGCCATCGTGGGGGCCAATGCCTTTGCCCACGAGTCCGGCATCCACCAGGACGGCGTGCTCAAGAACCCCCTGACCTACGAGATTATGGACCCCAAACTGATCGGCCTGGACCGCAGTATGCTGGTGCTGGGAAAGCACTCCGGCCGCCATGCCCTGCGGAAACGGCTGGAGGAAATGGGCTATCAGTTGACCTCTGAGGAACTGGAACGGGTGTTCGCCAGTTTTAAAGCGCTGGCGGACCGGAAAAAGGAGGTGACCGAGGCCGACCTGGAGGCACTGATCAGCGACGAGATCTCCCAGGTGACCGAAGGGTATCACCTGGAACACGTGCAGGTCTGCTGCGGCAACATGATTCCCACGGCCACCATCCGGATCCGCGGACCTGAGGGACAGGCCATCACCGAGACCGCCATCGGAAACGGACCGGTGGATGCGGTGTATCAGGCGATTACCCGCGTCGTCGGTCTCCCCAACCGGCTGGTGGAGTTCTCCGTCAAAGCGGTCACCGGCGGCCTGGACGCGGTGGGCGAGGTGACCATCCGCATTGAAATGGAAGACGGCAACGGCCACCCCCGGGTGTTCAGCGGCTACGGCGCTTCCACTGACATTATCGTTGCCAGTGCCCGGGCCTATATGAGCGCCCTGAACAAGGCGCTGACCGCCCGCCGGGTTGCGGCCCTGGAACTCTTGCCCTCCCTTTCCCCTGTGGCCGCAGCCTGAGCGCTGGTATCTGATGAACCACATCTTTTACAGGAGGTCTCCCATGGGAATGACAATGGCGGAGAAAATTCTGGCAGCTCACGCCGGGCTGGACGAGGTCCATCCGGGTCAGTTTGTGATGGCTCGTGTGGACCTGGTCCTGGCCAACGACATCACTGCTCCCATCGCCATCCGGGAATTCTACCGTATCGGCGTGCAGGAGGTCTGGGATCGGGACCGTATCGCCCTGGTTCCCGATCACTTTACTCCCAACAAAGACATCCCGAGTGCCCGGCAATGCCAGGTGATGCGGGAGTTTGCCCGCCAGCAGGGCATCCGCTGGTACTTTGAGGTCGGGCGGGCGGGCATAGAGCACGTCCTGCTTCCGGAGAAAGGGCTGGTTCTGCCCGGCGACCTGGTGGTGGGGGCGGATTCCCATACCTGCACCTACGGCGCGCTGGGCGCATTCGCCACCGGTATGGGCTCCACCGACATCGCCGTGGCGATGGCCACCGGCGAGGTCTGGCTGCGAGTCCCGGAGAGCATCCGCTGCGTCTACTTCGGCGAACTCCCCCGCTGGGTCAGCGGGAAAGACCTGATCCTGTACACCATCGGCCAGATCGGTGTGGACGGCGCCCGCTACCAGGTGATGGAGTTCACCGGCCCGACGCTGGCCCAACTTTCTATGGACGACCGGTTCACGATGGCCAACATGGCGGTAGAGGCGGGGGCCAAAGCCGGCCTGTTCCCGGTGGATGCCGTCACCCTGAAATATGTGGCCAGCCGGGCGACCCGTCCGTACCAGGTCTACTCCAGCGATCCCGATGCCCGATACGAGCAGGTCCTGGAATACGACGTGCGCTCCCTGGAGCCCCAGGTCGCGCTTCCCCATTCGCCTGCCAACGTCCGGCCGCTCAGCCAGGTGCACGGCATCCCCATTGACCAGGTGGTGATCGGGAGTTGCACCAACGGGCGGTGGAGCGATCTCCAGGTGGCGGCGGACCTGATGAACGGGCAACGCGTCCATCCGGAAGTGCGGTGTATTGTCATCCCTGGCACCCAGGAATTGTTCCTGCGCGCGGTCCGGGAGGGGCTGGCGGAGGTGTTCGTGGAGGCGGGAGCGGTTTTCAGCATGCCCACATGCGGGCCCTGTCTGGGCGGTCATCTGGGAGTCCTGGCCGAGGGGGAACGGTGTCTTTCCACCACCAACCGGAACTTCGTGGGCCGCATGGGGCACCCGAAATCGGAGGTGTATCTGAGCAGCCCCGCCGTCGCCGCCGCCAGCGCCGTGCTGGGGCGAATCGCCAGTCCGGACGAAATTCCATCCCGGCGACTCTTCCACTTCACTCCATCCCCGGTGGCTTCATTGCTCCCCCCTCCCCTGCATGTGGATTTCTGGGAACAGGAGCGGATCATCAGATTTTGAAGCCGCCCATTCCGGAGGTGAACAGTGAAACTTCAGGGGACGGTATGGAAATACGGCGACAACATAGATACGGACGGCATCATCCCGGCTCGCTATCTGAATGTCTCCACTCCCGAAGAACTGGCGGCCCATTGTATGGAGGACGTGGACCCGGAGTTTGCCCGTCGCGTCCGGCCGGGGGACATTCTGATGGCCGGGGAGAACTTTGGCTGTGGCTCGTCCCGCGAACACGCCCCGCTGGCGTTGAAAGGCGCCGGGGTTTCCTGCGTGATCGCCCGGACCTTTGCCCGTATCTTCTTCCGCAACGCCATCAACATCGGTCTCCCCGTATTGATGTGTCCCGCGGCGGTGGAAGGGACCCAAACGGGGCAGACTGTGGAAGTAGACCTGGAGAGGGGCCTCATCCGCAATCTGGATACGGGGGCTCTCTTTCAGGCGGAGCCGTTCCCGCCGTTCCTGATGGAAATCATCCGGAGCGGAGGGCTGGTGGAGTTTGTCCGCCGCCGGTTGGAAAGGGGCCAATGAACGCGGACGGGCGCGCATTCACTGTTCGCACCTTTCGCGTCTTTCGTAGACCCCATCAGGAATCGGACACGGATGGGCATGGACAGCACGGACTTTCACGGATGCTTACCTGTGTCCATCCGTCCCAACCCGCGTTCATCCGTGTACTATTGAATGGGACACGGATGGGCACGGATAGCACGGATTTT
>JAGHZG010000227.1 GCA_017743275.1 Chloroflexota bacterium
AAGGGCGTTGGAAGCGCCCTCTCCCTGTTGTAGGACAACTGCAAGCAGTTGTCCTGCAAACGGAACACGAGTTGCCCAGGTGGAGAGGGGCGCTTTAGCGCCTCATCCTTGCCTGAGCCTGGCCGTTTACGGCCAGGCGAAAAGGCCAGCGGCCCAGCCCGACAAAACCGGGACACACCCACTATTTTTCAAGACTTGACAAAAATTGAGTTCTGTGTTAAAATCTTTCAGTGTTGGATAAAAATTTTTCAGGAGGCGCCTGATGTATCCGGCACCCACCCAATGCCCGGTCTGTCACGACGAACTGCACATCGCCCGCATGGTCTGCCCGAATTGCGGCACGGCCCTGGAGGGCCACTTCGCCCTGGAGCGGCTGGCCGCCCTCACTCCCGAGCAGGCCGACTTCGTGGAACTCTTCCTCCGCTGCGAGGGGAAACTGAACCGCGTCCAGGAGGAACTGGGCCTTTCCTACCCCACTGTCCGCAGCCGCCTGGAGGAGGTCATCCGCGCGCTGGGGTACGAGATTCGGGAGGAGCGGGAGGACGCCGAGAGCCGCCGCCAGGAGGTCCTGCAGCGGCTGGCCCGGCGGGAGATCACCGCCGAGGAGGCCCTGCGACTGCTGCAATGAAGCGCAGGGAAAAATAACCACGAAGGACACGAAGAAGCATGAAGGAGGTGCGAGGTGATGACGTGGCTGGAAATGGTCGCTCACTACAAGGGATACCAGAACCTGCTGCAGGAGAACGAAAGGTTTCGGATTCCCCCGCGTCCCCTGAGCCCGCGGGATTCGTTACACCGCCGGGCGCTGCGGGGATTGGGGCATCGCATGGCCCGTTGGGGGCAGGCGCTCCAGGAACGGTATCCTGCCCCGGCCTCTCCGCCGTCCTGGCAGGTTCGCCAGGCGGACTGAACGGCGGTAAGAAACGATGTGGACCCAAACCGTAGAGACCACTCTTTCGCCCACAATCATTGTGGAAGAGTGCCTGGGCGACCTCTCCATCCAGGGGACGGATGAGCCGCGCCTGACCCTCTCCCTGCGCAACGGCGCCGACGCGCTCTCCCTCCGTCGGGAGGGGGAGACGGTCTCCCTGACCCTGCGCGCCGATGCGCACCTCACATGCCCGCGCGCGGCCCGCCTGACCCTGTCGACGGTGCGGGGCGACCTGCGGGTCCGGGGGGTCTCCGGCCCCCTGACGGTCGGCGCGGTCTCCGGGGATGGCCTCCTGCGCCGGGTCGGCCCTCTGACGGTCGGCGAAGTCTACGGCGACCTCTCCCTGCAGGGCGCCGCCGGGGAGGTCCGCATCCGCGAGGTCTTCGGGGATGCCCGATTGCAGGAAGTGGACGGCCTCCTCTCCGTCCGCGCCGTCCGGGGCGACCTGCGGGCCGCCGGTCTGCGGGGCGGGGCGGCGGTAGAGAGCGTCGGGGCCGACCTGCGGCTGCACCCGCCCTACATCCCTGGAGCGGAGTACCGCTTCGGGGTCGGTAGTACGGCCCGTATCGTCGTCCCCGCCGACGCCAGCGTCCGCTTCGCCCTGCGCGCCGGAGGGCGGGTGCGCTCCACTGTCCCCGGCCTCTCCCTCACCGAAACGAAGGGCATTATGACCGGCACTCTGGGGGACGGCCAGACCCGGATAGAGATCACGGCGGGAAGCCGGATTCTTCTGTTGCCGGAGGCCGCTGAGGAGGCCGAATGGGTCGCCTGGACGGGGGCGGAGGACATCGGAGCGTTCGTAGAGGCGCGCGTTGCGGAGGCCATGGCCCTGCTGGAAGCCCGCCTGGATGAGTCCCTCCGCCGGGTGGACAGCGAGGAAATCCGCCGACGGGTGGAGAAAGCCGCTGAACGGGCCCGCCAGGCGGCGGAGCAGTACGCCCGCGAGGCCGGAGAAGCGGCGCGGCGGGAGGCGGAGCGGGCTCGCCGGGAGGCTCTGCGGGAGGCGGAACGGGCTCGCCGGGAAGCGGAGCGGGCCCGCATGCAGGCCGAACGGGCCGAGCGGCGCTGGCAACGGGCCAGCGGCCGTCGCCCCGAGCCATCCCGCCCCGCCGCGGCCGGAGAGGAAATCCTGCGCGTGCTCCGGCTGGTGGAGGAGGGAAAAATCACCCCCGAACAGGCCGCCGAACTGATTGCCGCGCTGGAGGGGAAGTAGGAAGTACGAAGTAGGGAGTAGGGGGATTATGGAGGCTCTCACTCGCCAGTTTCGCCGCGCGGCTGGCCTGAGCCGCAACGCCAAACTCTTCCTGCTGATGATCTCCATCAGCGCGCTGGGAAACGGCATCTTCTTGCTCTTCCTGAACCTTTTCGTTCTGGCGCGGGGCAACGATGAGGCCTTCCTGGGCCTGCTGATGTCCAGCATGAGCCTCTCGGCCCTCTTTCTGGGCCTGCCGATGGGGGTCCTGGTGGACCGGCTGGGTCGCAAGCGGGCGATGCTGGCCGGGGCGGTCCTCTCCCTCACCGCGACGCTGCTCCTGACCCTCTCCCCGGTGGACTGGCCCTTGCTGGTGGCGGCGGTCTTCTCCGGGGCAGGGAATGCCCTCTATATGGCTGCCGGACCGGCCTTTATGGCCGAGAACGCCACCGAGGACGAACGCCCGACGCTTTTCAGCCTGCAATCCGGCCTCTCTCTGCTGATGTCCTTCCTGGGGAGCGCGGTCGGCGGCTCCCTCCCGGCTCTCTTCGGCACCCTGCTGCGGGTCCATCCGGAGAGCGTGACAGCCTACCGGGCGACGCTGCTGACCGCCGAGGGGATGATGGCCTTCGCCCTGATTCCCCTGTGGATGATTCGGGAGGAACGGGCCCGCCCGTTGGGGGAACGCCGTCGGCCTTTCAGCCTGCGGGATTTCCCCCTCCGCCGGGACGTCATCGCGCTGCTGGTCCCCGAACTGGTCATCGCGCTGGGAGCCGGGTTGCTCATCCCGTACCTGAACATCTTCTTCAAGCAGCGCTTCCGCATCTCGGATAGCGTCCTGGGGCTGACCTTCGCGGTCTCCCAGTTGCTGATGGGGGGCGCCACGCTCCTGGCGCCGATTCTGGCGGAACGATGGGGCAAAATCCGCACCATTGTCTTCACCCAACTGGCCTCCCTGCCCTTCCTGCTGGCGCTGGGGTTTGTCCCCATCCTCCCAGTGGCCATCGGGGCCTTCTGGCTGCGGGCAACGCTGATGAACATGGCCGGTCCTCTTTTTACCGCCTTCGCGATGGAGCGGGTGCGGGAGAACGAGCGGGGGACGGTGGGGGCGATGATCGGCATCGCCTTCTCGGTGGGGCAGGGAATCGGCCCCGGCATCAGCGGATTCGTCCAGCGCAGTTTTGGCTTCCCGCCACTGTTCCTGGCGACGGGGGCTACTTACCTGTTCGCTTCGCTGCTCCTTCTGGTCCTCTTCGGTCGGGCGGAGCGCCCGGCGGCGCGGCCGGGATCCCTTCCCGCAGGCGGTGAATAATGGCCCAACAACATCTTCCCTCCAACTGGGCGACCCGGTTCTTCACCATCTGGACCGGTCAGGCCTTCTCCCTGTTCGGGAGCATGCTGGTGCAGTTCGCCCTGGTCTGGTGGCTGACGCAGACCACCGGGTCGGCGACGGTGCTGGCGCTGGCGACCCTGGTGGCCCTCCTGCCACAGGTGTTTCTGGGCCCTTTCGCGGGCGCTCTGGTGGACCGCTGGAACCGGCGGATGGTGATGATCGTCGCCGACAGCATTCTGGCTCTGACAATGGTCGGACTGGCCGCGCTGGCTGCGATGGGAGCGATGCGGGTGGGGCACGTCTTCGCCGTGATGTTGATCCGTTCGGTGGGGGGTGTCTTCCACTGGGCGGCGATGCAGGCCTCCACCTCCCTGATGGTCCCCGATCGGCATCTGGCGCGCGTCGCGGGCCTCAACCAGACGCTGAACGGGGCACTGCAGATTGTCGCTCCACCGGTGGGGGCCATGCTCTGGGGCATCCTGCCCCTCTACGGCATTCTGGCGATAGATGTGGGCACGGCGCTGCTGGCTATCCTTCCTCTCTGCTTTATCCCCATCCCGCAGCCGACAGCGCGCCGCCAGACCGGCGTTCCGTCTTCCCTGCTCCAGGACGTGATGGAGGGGATGCGCTACATCTGGCAGTGGCCGGGAGTGCGGGCCCTCCTGCTGATGGCGACGGTCATCAACTTCACCATCAACCCCGGTTTCGCCCTGATGCCCATTCTGATCACCCGCCACTTCGGGCGGGGGGTACTGGAACTGGGGTGGATGGAGT
>JAGHZG010000228.1 GCA_017743275.1 Chloroflexota bacterium
GGACGGGGGTGGGAGTGGCCGCCGGCGCCGCCACCACCAGTTCGGCGTCGTCAAACCAGGCATCGTTGTGCTTCAGCGGCACCTGCCCGGTCATCCGGGCGGAGACGAAGACGGTCACCTTGCCACTGGCTCCGGCGGTGGCCTCCACCGAGACCCGCACCCACTGGTCGTTGACATTCACCGGCGCCGACCAGACGACACCGGGGTCATACCACAGCCCCTTGCCCTCCGGGTCAATTCCCACCCGGAAGTTAGGGTTCCAGCCCCCGTAGGAGGGAGCGGGGAGGTCATCGTTGCTAATATGGGAGCGAGCCCAGACGCTGAAGCGCAGGCGGGTCCCCGGCGCCACGCTGACCGTCTGCATCACGCCCCCGTGCCAGGGCATATACTGAACCCCAACGGCCTGGGAAGAAGGGCCACTCCGGTAGAGACCATATCCCCTGAAATCCCGTTCCACCCACCAGTGGGGACGACAGGGCAGCCAGGTTGGCTCCTGTTTACACTTATCTCCTGCATCCTCATGCCAGGGGTACCAGTTCGGCGCCGTGCTCCCCTCCCAGGCGTCAAACCCCGGGTTGGCCAGGAGGTTCTGCATCAGGGGGCGGGCCTGAGCCCGCGGGGCCAGCGCCACTGTCATCCCCAGAAGCAACAGCATTACGCCGAAGATTCGCAGTCTCATTTTCATTCTCCCTCACTTTCTGCTTGCCCAACACTCGTTGATTATAGCACAATCCGGGGGGAGGGCAAACGGACCACAGACGACAGACCACGGACCACAGAGACAGACCACGGACCACAGACGACAGACCACTGACTACGGACGATGGTCGTCAGGAGTGCTGGCGCAGGAAGTCCAGCAGAGTCCGGTTGAACATCACCGGCTGGTCCGTTGGGGTAGCGTGGCCGGAGCGGGGAATGGTGATCAGTCGGGCGCCGGGGATGCCGGAGGCCAGTTCCTCTTTGGCCCGCAGGGGCACCACGGTATCCTCCAGACCGGCCACGACCAGGGTGGGAGCCCGGATGCGCCCCAGGTCGCGGCGGCCGTCGTAGCAGGCCGCCGCCATCATCGCTGCCCGGTACGCGGCGGGGTCGTTGGCGCAGAGGCGCTGAAAGGCCACCCGCCGCAGACCTGCCTGACCCGGTCGGGGAAAGAGTTCCTCCGCCACCAGACGGGCATGGAATGCCGGGTTCACCAGCAGGGCCCCGAAACGGGTCAGGGTCAGCCGCCACTCCGCCTATGCCTTCGGACGCAGATAGGCGAAGGTGTTGACCAGCACCAGGGAGCGCACCCGCTCTGGATGCCAAACCGCCAGCACCTGGGCCACGGCGCCCCCCAGAGAAAGCCCGACGACGTGGGCCGAACCCGTCCCGGTGGCATCCAGGAATCCAGCGACGTCGTCGGCCATCTGATGGACAGTGTACGGACCGGGGGGCTTGTCGCTCCGACCGTGGCCGCGCTGGTCCGGCATCAGGACCCGGTACCGTTGGCTCAGCGCTGGCGCCTGGAGCAGGAACCAGTCCTCCGCGCAGGAGCCCAGACCATGGAGCAGCACGACCGCAGGACCAACCCCCCGGGCCAGATAGTGCATCCGCAGACCGTCCACCTGGATGTACGGCATGCTCCCCTCCGAAGAATCACCAGTGCCAGGCACTTCGGGAAGTGCCTGGCACTTCCCCTATTCCCGGACCGGCACCAACCGCAGGAAGCCTCGGTTCCCCACCCGCAGGATGGCCTCTTTCTCCGGCTCAACGACCGTCTCCACACTGGTCACCTTCACCCCGTCCAGCAGGACACCCCCCTGCTGGATCAGGCGGCGGGCGTCGCTCTTGGAGCGGGTCATCCCGGCCGCGTGGATCAGGTCCACGACGTTGATCGGCCCCCGCAGTTCCCAGACGGGCATTTCCGACGGGAGTTGCCGCTCCTGGAAGACCCGGCGGAAGTGTTCGGCGGCGGCCTCGGCGGCCTCCCGACCGTGGAAGATGTCCACAATCTCCCAGGCCAGACGCTTTTTGGCCTCCATCGGGTGGAGGGAGCCATCGGCCAGGCTCGCCTGGATGCGGGCAATCTCCTCCGGCGGCCAGCGGGTCACCAGGTCAAAGTAGTTGGGCATCGCCTCGTCCGGGATGGACATGACCTTGCCGTACATCACCTCCGGTGGCTCGTCCACGCCGATGTAGTTGCCCATGCTCTTGGACATCCGCAGTTTGCCGTCGGTGCCGACCAGGATGGGGTAGGTGATGCAGACCTGGGGGGGGAGGCCGTAGGCCTCCTGGATTTTCCGGCCCACCAGCAGGTTGAAGAGTTGGTCGGTGCCGCCGATCTGGACGTCGGCCCGGAGCATTACGGCATCGTACCCCTGGGCCAGGGGGTAGAGGAATTCGTGCAGCCAGATAGCATCTCCCTCGGCGTACCGTTTGGCGAAGTTCTCCCGCGCCAGGAACTGCTGGACGGTCACCTGCGCGGCCAGAAAGATGAAGTCCTCGTAGGACAGTTTGGAAAGCCACTCCCCGTTGTACCGTACTTCTGTCCGTTCCGGGTCCAGAATCTTGAAGGCCTGCTGGACGTAGGTGCGGGCGTTGGCCTGGACCTGCTCGCGCGTGGGACGGGGGCGGGCCTTGTCGCGGCCGGACGGGTCCCCGATGAGCGCGGTGTAGTCCCCGATGACGAAGATGGCCTGATGCCCCAGTTCCTGGAAAAGCCGCAGTTTGCGCATGGTGACGGTGTGGCCCAGGTGGAGGTCGGGGGCGGTGGGATCGTACCCGCAGTAGACCCGCAGGGGACGGCCCTCCTTCAGGCGCTCCCGCAGTTCCTGGGTCATGCGCTCTTTGATCTGGTCATCGCCAAATTCGGCCCCGTGCATCAGCAGGGCAACCTGTTCGTCTATGGACAACGGCTTCATGGCTGGCTCCTTGGGGAAAGGATGCAAGGGTGCAAGGATACAAGGATACAAGGGTAAAAGGGTACAGGGTACAAGGGTGAGATGAGCAGTGCTGGTAGAGGACAGGCGGGGGCGGATTGCAGCGCGGGCGGACAGTCGGGCCCGTACAGCCGCGCTACAATCCGCTAACGTAGATGTAGGTGAGCGCTCTCCAGCCGTTCATGGTGGTTTCCCTCAAGGGGCGCTTTCATGATACCCGAATTTGCCCGGATTTGCAAGCGCGGCGCAGGGGACATCTTGTCGGACAACTGCGAGCCGTTGTCCTACACCCCCCGGTTGACAAACTCCGCAGGCTGGGTTACCATTACGGAGCATCTGGCTACCCGACAGTTTGAAATCAGGACACGGATACACACGGGTTTCACGGATCAGCACGGATGAAATCTGTACCATCCGTGCCCATCCGTGTCCCATTGAACGGGAAACAAAGGTAAGACGGGCATTTACGGCTTATCAATCCGTGTCTATCCGTAGCATCCGTGTGAATCCGTGTACTGCCCGATCAAAAGTGTCAGGTGACCAGACGGAGCATACACCCAGCCAGCAGTCCCGGAGGCGAAACTTGGAAGACACCATTCGGATGGGCCACGGCGCGGGGGGACGGATGATGGCCGACCTCATCCAGGAGGTCTTTCTGCGCCACCTGGATAACCCCCTTCTGCGCCAACTGGCCGACTCCACCGTCCTGGCCCTGGCCGGGAATGGCCGGATTGCCATTTCCACCGATTCCTTTGTGGTGCGACCGCTCTTCTTTCCGGGCGGCGACATTGGTTCCCTGGCCGTCCACGGCACCGTCAACGACCTGGCCATGCGCGGCGCCCGTCCCCTCTGGCTCACTGCCGCCTTTATTCTGGAGGAGGGATTGCCGGTAGAGGACCTCCGGCGGGTTGTCCGGTCTATGGCTGAGGCGGCCCGGCGGGCGGGGGTTGCCGTCGTCGCCGGGGATACGAAGGTGGTGGAGCGAGGCCATGGGGACGGGGTCTACATCAACACCACCGGCGTCGGGGTGGTGCCCGACGGGGTGGATGTGGGCCCTCAGCGCATCCGTCCCGGCGATGTGCTCCTCATCAGCGGCACCGTCGGCGACCACGGCATCGCCGTGCTCAGCGAGCGCGAGGGCCTGGGCTTTGAGACGGAACTGGTCTCCGACAGCGCCCCGCTGCACCGCCTGGTGGAGGCATTGCTGACGGCCGCTCCGTCCACCCACTGCCTGCGGGACCCGACGCGGGGCGGGGTGGCGGCGGCGCTGAACGAACTGGCCGTCGCGGCCGGAGTGGGGGTGGAAC
>JAGHZG010000229.1 GCA_017743275.1 Chloroflexota bacterium
TCGGCCCGCCGGTTACACCAGTTTGACAGACAATACGGTTGCTCCCCTCTCCCGCCCAGCGGGAGAGGGGAGGGGGAATTGGGGGGATTTTGCGGCGGGCGGCCTTGCCGCCCGCCGCAAAATCCCCCCATTTCCAGAAGAACAGGTTGCGGCGGCTCAGGCCGCCGCAACCTGTTCGGGTCTCTATTCCATCGCGCCCAGCACCAGCGCCAGCAGGGCCATTCGGACGACCACGCCGTAGAAGGCCTCCTGCCAGTAGCGGGACCACCGGGTGATGTCCACGTCGGTGGGGATTTCGTCCATGCGCGGGAGGGAGTGCAGGAGAATCGCGTCCGGCTTGGCCTTGCGCTCCAGCAGTTCGCGGGTGATCTTGTAGTTGGCCGGGGTGAGGCCCACGTCGCCCGTGCGCTCATCGCGCGGTTTGGTGTAGTCGGGCTGGACGACGGGCTCCACCAGGATCACGTCGGCGTCGCCGATGGCCTGCTCCACGTGCTCTGCCTCCCGGAAGTTCAGGCTGTACTGGCGGAGTTCGGCCTTGAACTCCTCGGTCAGGCTCATCTCGGGCGGGGAGACGAAGGTGATGGGGCAGTCAAACTGGGTCAGCGCGTAGGCCAGGGAGTGCATAGTGCGCATGCGCATGTCGCCGACAGCCAGCCACTTCAGGCCATCAATGCGGCCCTTCTCGCGCAGGACGGTGTAGAGATCGGTGAGGATCTGGGTGGGGTGCTCGCCCCAGCCATCGCCGGCGTTGATGACGGGAATGGAGGCCCACCGGGCCGCCTCGTGCGGCGCGCCCTGCTGGAAGTGGCGCATGACGATGACGTCGCCGTAGAACTCCAGCATACGGACGGTATCCTTAATGGACTCCTGATAGAAGTCACCGGCGCGCGTCGTTTTGACGTCGGCGAAGCCGAGGACGTGCCCGCCGAGGCGGTGCATGGCGGCCTCGTGCGCCAGACGGGTGCGCGTGGACGGCTGGTAGAAGGCGGTCACCAGGGTCTTCTCTTTCAGCATGTCCACGTTGCGACGGGAGCGGGCGATGGGCTCCATTTTCTGAGCGACCTCAAATACGTGGAAGAACTCGCACCGCTCAAAGTCTTTCAGGGACAGGATGTCCCGACCGGCAAAACTGCGCATTCTAACCTCCTGGTGTGATATTGGGACTGTCATGCTGGAACCCCGGCAGGCATCGGTTTCCGCCAGCCCCAACGGGTGCCCTGGGTGTTCCAGGAACAGGGCCAGCGGAGGCCAAATGTCAGCCACGGGTTCAGACAGGCGAATTTCCGTCGCCGCCTGAACGGTTGCGTTTTTCCTTAAGTAGAGTCAGGCGGGATGAAAAATTATAGCCGGAACATGGGGTTTGTCAAGTTGAGGCGAGTTCCTGTTGCTCCATCGCGGGGAGTAAAAGGGTAAAGGTGGTACCTTCGCCGGGTCGGCTTTCCACCCAGACCCGTCCACCATGTTTCTCAACGATAGACTTCACGATAGAGAGCCCTAGGCCAGTCCCTTCAATATCTTCGGTCTCCGGGCGCTGGACGCGGTAAAACCGATCAAAGATGTGGGGGAGGTCTTCGGGTGGGATACCGATTCCGCTATCTGCGACCCGAACGACAATATACCCTTCCTGGCACTCTGCGCTGACGTCAATCCATCCCCCTTCCCGATTGTACTTCACCGCATTGCTGAGGAGGTTCTCTATCACCCGGCGCAGCCGATGGGGATTCCCCCGGATGAGCGGAAGCGGGGTGAGTTCCCATTTCAGCGTCAACCCCTTCTCCGCAGCGATCTGACGGTAACCGTCCACCACCGCGTCTATGATGCTCTCCAGATGGAACGGCTCCATCTCCAACTCCACACCGGCCTCAATCCGGCCCAGTTCCACCAGGTCGCTGACCAGCGCGGTGAGATGCACAATGCTCCGGCGAATCTTTTCCAGGAACTCCCGTTGCTGGTCCGTTACCGGTCCCACTTTTTCCATCAGGTCCACATATCCCCGGATGGTGGCCAGGGGGCTCCTCAGGTCGTGGGAGACCGTGGCCAGGAACTCTGCCCGGACCCGGTCCAGTTCTTTGATCTGGGTGATATCGTGCATCATCAGGACGTACCCCACTCCCTCCACCGGGGTTAACTGGGCGCTGTAGGTCCGACCGCCCGGAATCCAGACCTCCGCGTGGTAGGACTTACCCACATGGCTGGCCTTCCAAAACAGGTCCAATAAGGTGTTGTGGGAAATCAATTTCTGAATCTTTTGCCCGATGGCGCCTTCAGCGGGCAGCCGCAGGGTCGCGATGGCCGCGGGGTTGCAGAGGAGGACGCGCATTTCGGAGTCCAGAATGATGACCACTTCCTCAGTCGCCCGGAGGACGCCCTCCAGTTTGCGTCGTTCGGTCTCTGTCTCCTCGTAGAGGCGGGCGTTTTCCAGCGCCACCGCCGCGTAGTCGGCCAGGGCGCAGAGGAGACGGACATCATGAGGAGTGAAAGAACGGCGTTTCTCCCGGTTCATAACGCCCAGGAGCCCGAAGATGCCTCGCTCCGGGGTTCGGAGAGGAGCGTAGATGAGAGAGCGCACCAGGTATCCGGTCACCACTTTCGGCTGTCCCTCGGTGATGAGCAGGGGCTCTCCGGTGCGGAAGACCTGCCCGGCGATGGGGTCCTGCACGGGCACCCGGAGTTGACGGGCCTGCTTCTCATCTACATTCTTCGCTGCCCGAAGCATCAGATCGCCACTCTCCGGGTCCAGCAGGAGCAGCAGTCCTTCCTCCGCCCGGGTCAGGAAGACCGCCGCTTCCACGACGCGGGTCAATACGACCTCCAGGTCCAGCCGGGAAGTCACCGAACGGCCGATAGAATAGAGGGTATTCAGTTCCTGGACCTGCTGCTGAAGCCGCCGGTTCACTTCTTCCAGTTGGGCGACCAGTTGGTCCCGCTCCCGACGCAGGCGGATCTCCGTCAGAGCCCGGTCGATGGCCCGGGACATTTCCTGGGGCTCAAAGGGCTTGATGACGTAATCGCGCACGCCCAGGCGGAAGGCCTGGACCGCCAGGTCCTCGGACCCGAACGCAGTCATAAAGATGACGGGGATCTGGATACTCTGATCCCGCATCGCCCGGAGGACCTGGAGGCCGGTCATGCCGGGCATCTGCTCGTCCAGGATCACCAGGTCCGGTTGTTCCTCTTTCACCAGCCGGAAGCCATCAGCCCCGTTATTGGCCGTCAATACCCGGTATCCGGCGGGTTCCAGGATGAGGTTGGCAATGATGTCCCGGACCTCGTCGCTGTCGTCTATAATCAGTACCCGTTCTCCGGCCAAATGGACTCTCCCTTCCAAAGAGATGGTTCGGGAACGTGGCAGGCACTTCCGGAAGTGCCCGCCACGTTCGGAAGCGGCATAACGGCGTAACTCCGGTGATTTACCGGGTAGAGGTCAGGGCCGTCCCCTGAACCGACGCAACGACGGGCGGGGATGGTTTTATGACCTGACCATTCCACCAGAGCCAGAGGCCGACATCGCCGTCCAGGTCTCCATCGTTGCGGGGGAAAAAGACCAGAGCGGTGGGTCGCCCCTCCGCTCCGGCATCCTGGAGGCGCAGGACGACCGGCCGGGAACTGTAGCGGGTCAATGGATACCGGGGCCCCAGGACGGTCAAGCCGGTGCGGGCCCGGGGGTCCACGGCCGCCAGGGTCGCCACCCAGGGGCCTTCGGCAGGAAGGCCCATCCGGACCGCCACGGCCCGCGCGTAGTGGAGAAGGGTTTCTTCAGCGTAGCGGCGGGGCCCGGGGAACTGAATCTGCTCCCAGCCACCGTTATAGGCCGCCAGCGCCAGATAGAGGTCTCCCCGTGCCTGGCGGATGACGATGGAGAGGGTACGGGTCCCCCAGAAGACGTTGAGGGCAGGGTCCTCCAGTTCCCGGGCGGTGGGGCGCCACGAGAAGCCGGCCTCTTTAGGCATCACGCCCATCAGGCCGACGGCCCCCGCCGGGCTGTGCAGGTGCGGCCGTCCCAGCGATTCGGTCCAGATGACCGCGGCGATGAAATCCGGGTCTATTCCGCGCCGCTCCGCCTCCTCCAGGATGATGGGCTCCCAGCGCGCAACGGCTGGATGCCAGTAGGGAGAAAGGACCGAAGCCTGTTTGGGCTCACTCTCGGCGGCCGCCTGGGCGGGCGCAGGGGGCCACGGGGGGGCGGCCAGGACCGGTCGGG
>JAGHZG010000230.1 GCA_017743275.1 Chloroflexota bacterium
GTTCAGGTCCAGGCGCTGGACCGTCGGCCGGGGCCCGAAGAGGACCAGTTGGACCAGCCAGCGCTGGGGGAGGACGTTGGCGTGGCGGACAAAGCCCGCCGCTTCCCAGCCGCCCCCGTCGGCCTCAAAGTCAGAGAAGTAGCCAATTTCAGGGATCGCCACGTCGTCCAGCGCGAAGCCCGGCCGATTCACTGCGTCGTCGGTGATGTACTCAAAGCGGATCAGGACCCGCTTCCCCGCATAGGGCGTCAGGTCCACCTTCTCCTGAATCCACTCCGCCTTGCTCTTCCCGCCGCTCCGGCCCGTGTACCCCCAGCCGAAGGAGTTGCCGTTGGGGTTCTCCGGGGTGCCGGAGGGGGTGGTCAGAATCTCCCATGTCTTCCCACCGTCGGCGGAGATCTCTACGTAGGCATAGTCCCAGTCCTCTTCTATGTCGTACCAGCACCAGTATTCCAGAGTGGCCTTCTGGACGCCGGTCAGGTCAAATTCGCGCGTCAGGGTCATGTTGGAGTCGTCGCCCCGGTTAGACCACCAGAGGTACTTGCCGCTGCGGGCCTGCGTGCCTATCAGCCTAACCTGGGTGGAGCCGGTGAAGGAGAAGCGCAGGGAACGGTTGCCCTTCAGTTCTATGTAGTCGGCCGCGTACTGGTGGACAGTCGCCTGCCGGGTCGTCGGGTAGTCGGAGAGCCGGGTCTCTATCTTGAAGGGCGGCGGGTCAATCTCCCGATAGCCGTACCGCCCATCGGCCAGGTTCGGGTTGTCCAGCAGGTTGGCGACCACCCAGTCCGCAAAGAAGTCCACGTGGGTCATCCCGGTGCCCAGTTCGGCCAGGACCGCGTCCACCGAGGCGAAGCCGTTCTCGTCGTGGGCAATCAGCGCCCGGGTGGCCTCCGCGCCGAAGCGGTCCAGGAAGTAGGCCATAAAGAGGTACGACGCACCGTAGTTGGCCCCGGCGGCTCCCGGCCCTTCGGGCCAGGAGTTCAGTTGGGTGTCGGGTTTGCGGGAAAAGATATACTCGGCCCCACCCGTATCGTAGCCGTTCAGGTAGGACGCCAGTTCGGAGGAGCCCTCGTTCAGCCACGTCTCCTCATTGCGGTCGTTGTACCAGTGGATCATGTGCTGGAACTCGTGGGCCAGGACGCCGTGGTAGAACTCGTCGTTGACGATGACGTTCTCAATGTTGATGTAGAACATCTCCATCGCGTTGGAGTCCTCCCGGACCGCGGGGACGAACTCGTCGGCAGAGGAGTAGTATCCGGCCACGGTGTCGCCCAGGTTGCGGGCGTGGAGGATGTGCAGACGGGGGTCGTTATCCACGCCGGGGCTCCACTCGGAGCCAAAGAAAGCCCGGTTGGTGGGATAGGTTTTGGTGGCGAAGAGGTCCGCCGCGGCCTTCAGGTCGGCCTCGTCCACCTTCACCCCTTCCTCCACCCACATATACACCACGTCGTTCTTGTAGCGAAGGCAGGCGGTCAGGTCAAACTGCTCGTTCGTGTCCACGTTGGAGGCGTGGAAGGTGCGGCAGGTTCCTACCGGGTAGTCGGGCGGGCCCTCCGGGTTGATGGTGCGCGGGGTGTCGGGGGGGACGCCCCGCAACCGGATGGCCAGTTCGTGGAGGTCCCGGACGGGGATGAGGGTCTCTTTCAGGAGGCGCTCTGTCTCGGCGGCCTCGGGTGGAAGCGGCTCGCGGGTCAGTTGAGGGGTGACGGGCGGCTCCGCCGTCGGCTCCACCGCGCTGAGGAGGGGCTCCAGCAGACTCTCCCAGTCCACGGCGGTCAGCCAGGCACAGCAGGCACAGGCCAGCAGCAACAGGGCCAGAAGGATGCCAGTGATAGATATCGTCTTCATGTCACTCCTTGTATCATCCGCCGTGCTCCCGCAGGATTTGCTGCAGGCGAGGCTTGAGCACGGGAATGTCTTCTTTATACCACTTTCCAAACAATGCGCAAGTCCACTTCATCATAGCCGTGGATGATTTTATCCCGCATCCCTGCCATATCTTTCCAGGGTATGGAGGGATACCCTCGCGGAAGTCCGCCGGCAGGCGCTTTACTGCTTCGCCGATGATTTCCAGGGCCCGGATGACAGCATAAACGGTACGCACGTCATCCTCAAACCGGGCATAATCTATCCCAGCCGTGAAGGCCTCGGCTTTTTCCATTGCGTCCAGGATGTCGTCTATGTACACCAGTGGGTCTCTCATCATCATACTGGCACCATTTCCTGAAGAACACGGGGCCGGAGACGCGGTTTCAGATGGCGCTGAAGGGTGACCTGGACCGGGACACCCAACAGGTCGCTGAGGTAATTTTCCAGATTGACCAGACCAAGAAGGCTGATTCGCGGCGGCTCTTCCCGTTCAACCAGGATGTCCAGGTCGCTATCCGGGTGCGGTTCGCCCCGCGCGTAGGAGCCGAAGATGCCGATAACGGTCACACCGTACCGCTCCTGCAACTCCGGCAAATGATCTTGAAGGGTCCGCCGGATTTCTTCCAGCGTGGGATTGGAAAATGTGTTCGTCCTGCCCATAGAGCTACCTTTACGGCAACTCTCTATCTGAAGCCGGGTAGCGCCGGCCGCCAGGCCGGTTGCAGGCTGACAGCCTGCGCTACATCACTCTTTCGCATATACCACCTCTGCTGTCTGTAGAACCTCGTCCCGGAAATAACCGCTCAGGTCTTCAGGGGTTCGCAGGTCCACTTTGCGCCCGCCCAAGAGTTGGGAGAGTTCCCTCTCCAGGCGGGCCATCCCGAAGAGCCCCGGTATATGTTCCGGCTCAAACTCCACCAGGATGTCTATGTCGCTCTCCGGTCGGAAATCGCTTCGGAGGATGGAACCGAAAAGGGCCAGCCATCGGATGTGATGCCGCCGACAGAACTCGGCCAGTTGGGTTTTCTCTATTAATGGAACACCCATCTTTTACCCCTCTCTCACGTTTCACGTTTCACGTTTTCATCACCCCCACCATCAGCCCGGCCGCCAGAAACGCCATCACCGCGCCGAAGAGGAAGGGGGCGGAGGGGCCAAAACCCTGCCAGGGGCCCACCCCCTGCCAGAGAACGCCCGCGATAAAGGAAGCCGGGAAGTCCAGGATGCCCAGCATGGTGTTGTAAGTGCCGTAGGCCGTGCCGCGCAGGTGCGGGGGCACGATGTCGGCGACCATCGCCCGGGTGGTCCCGTAGGCCATACCGTAGTAGACGCCGTAGAGGGCATAGAGCAGCCAGACCTGCCAGCCACTGCGGGCCAGCGCCACCCCCAAATAGATGGCCCCGTAGACCAGCCACCCGCCGACGATGACCCGCCTGCGGCCGATGCGGTCGGAGAGGGAGCCCGCCGGGGTGGAGACCAGGGTGTAGACCAGGTTGAAGGTCGCCAGCATCCCCAGTACGCCGACCACGTTCAGCCCCCGCTCTTGCGCCCGCAGGATCAGGAACGCGTCCGAAGAGTTGCCCAGGTCAAAGAGGCCGACAATGAGCATGAACAGGGCAAACCGCCGCCCCAGGCCCCGGAAGGTGATGCGGGGCCGTTCCGCTCCGCCCTTCACGGGCACGTCCTGCGCGCCCAGGGCCAGCGTCAGAACCCCCAGGACGCCGGGGATGATGCTGAGGAGAACGACGGTCTGGAAGGTGCTCCGGCTCAACTGGGCGTCCCCCCGCTGGGCCAGCCAGACCACCAGCAGAGCGATGAGAATCCCCACCAGCGCGCCAGCGGTGTCGGCGGCGCGGTGGAAGCCGAAGGCCAGGCCCCGGTTCCGCTCGTCCACCGAGTCCGCCACCAGCGCGTCACGCGGAGCGGTCCGGATACCCTTGCCCACCCGGTCGGCCCAGCGGACCACGGCGACCAGGCCCCAGGAGGTGGCGAAGTAGAAGAAGGGTTTGGAGAAGGCCGACATTGCGTATCCGGCGACCGCCAGCCCCTTGCGGGCCCGCAACCGGTCGGAGAACCAGCCGGAGAAGAGCTTGAGCAGACTGGCCGTCGCCTCGGCGATGCCCTCTATCAGGCCGATGACGCCCGTGCGGACGCCCAGGACGTTGACCATAAAGAGGGGCAGGAGGTTCAGGACCATCTCGCTGGAGATGTCCGTGAAGAAACTGGTCAGGCCGGTGGCCCAGATGTTGCGATGGAGGGCGCGCAATCCGGTGCGTTGTTGAGATATGAATTCGCTCACTGTTGGTGACCTGAGGGAAAATATCTGACGTCA
>JAGHZG010000231.1 GCA_017743275.1 Chloroflexota bacterium
GGCCATCACGGAAAGGCTCGTCGCCCTGGCCCGGGAGGGGCGGGTGGTGGCCCGTGCGTATGGCCGGACCCTCCGTTTCACGACCGCCGAGCCTGGAGCGTACCGGGTGGAGGTCTGGCGGACTTTCCGGGGGCGGCCGTGCGGCTGGATTTTCAGCAGTCCGGTCTACTGCCGGTGAGGCGAATTGACAAAACTGCCTCCTGGGGGTACAATTTGCCCTGTTCATGGCCGAACGCATTCCCCGATTGAATCGGGACCGTCTATCGGTACTCATCGCGCTGATCCTGCTGACCAGCGTACTGTTTCGTTTCGTCCAGTTGCCCCAGGTGACCCGGCGATTTCACCTGCTGGGCTCCCCTCTGGAGGTGAACCTGACGGGCACGGGGCTGCTGGTCGTTCTGGTCGGCGGGCTGGCGGCGATGGGGGCCCGGTACATCCTGGCCGCTCACCCCGATGCCCCCGACCGTCTTCCGCGCCCCCTCGTTTTCTCCTGGGTGCTCCCCGGCCTGATGGGCGGAATGGCCGCCTACCTGGTGGAACTGGCACCCACTGAGGTGGTCTGGGCCGGGGGGCTCCTGCTGGCGATGCTCCTCATCGGCCTGACGGTCGCCGCTGAGTTCGCCGCGCTTTCCCCCCGCCACCCTGCTGCCACCCGGGCCCGCCTGGGGCTGAACATCCTGGCCTATCTGCTGGCCCTGCTGTTTTTCTATCTGATTTACCGCACCCGGGCCCGCAGTCTGGTCACGGCCACGGAGATCACCCTGGTGGCGTTTCTGATCGCGCTGGACCTGTTGGGGGTCGCGGAGACCCGCGCTACCCGGGTGGTCCTCTATTCCGGTATCATCGGCCTGCTCGTGGGAGAAGCGACCTGGGCCCTCAACTACTGGCGGCTGGATAACTGGACCGCCAGTCTGCTCCTGTTGCTCTTTTTCTATCTGGCGACCGGCATCACCCAACAGTATCTGCTGGACCGGCTGAAGCCCGCCGTCCTGCTGGAATTTGGGTTGGTCACCGCGGCCGTACTGACTCTGGTTCTCGTTTTAGGGATTCAGGGATAAGGATTCGGAAATTTATGGGAGAGGTTCCAACGGTCATTCGGGAAAAGTTGCCGCCCCGCATAGAGCGGCTGGCGGACCTGGCGTACAATCTGTGGTGGTCGTGGCATCAGGACGCGCGCGACCTCTTCAAGATGTTTGACTACCCTCTCTGGCGCTCCACCGGACATAACCCGGTGCGGATGCTGCTGGAGGTGTCCCCCGAACGGGTGCAGGAAGTCGCCCGCGACCCGCTGTTTCTGCGCCAGTACGACGCCGTCGTCCTGGCCTTTGACCGGGATATGGGCAACGGGCACCTCTGGGCCCGTCGGGTCTATCCGGACGGACGACCGGTCGCCTATTTCTCCGCCGAGTTCGGGATCCACTTTTCCCTACCCATCTACTCCGGCGGTCTGGGCGTCCTGGCGGGCGACCACGCCAAAGAGGCCAGCGACCTGGGACTCCCGCTGGTGGGCGTGGGATTCCTCTATTCGCAGGGCTACTTCCGCCAGCATATCCCCTCTCACGGCTGGCAGGAGGCCATCTACCCGCCCCTGCGGATTGAAGAGACCCCGCTGCTTCCCGTCCGGAATGCAGAGGGGAACCCGATCCGCATCCAGGTCCAATTGGGCGGCCGTTCCGTCCAGGTCGCCCTCTGGCATGTACAGGTCGGGCGGGCGCGCATCTGCCTGATGGATACCAACCTGCCGGAGAACGAGCCCTGGGACCGGATGCTCACGTCTCGTCTCTACGGCGGCGACCGGGAGACCCGCATCAGCCAGGAGATTGTGCTGGGCATCGGCGGCGTCCGGGCGGTTCGGGCGCTGGGGGTGAACCCCGCTGTCTGGCATCTCAACGAGGGCCACTGCGCCTTCCTGGTCCTGGAACGAATCCGGGAACTGGTCACCCAGGGGTGGACGTTTGAGCAAGCCGCGGAGGCGGTGCGGGCCACCACCGTCTTCACCACCCATACCCCGGTCCCCGCCGGCCACGACGTCTTCAACCTGCCGATGGTGGAAAAATATTTCCACGGGTACTGGGAGGAGATGGGGCTGACCCGGGAGGAGTTTCTGGAACTGGGCCAGTTGAACGGCCCCACCGGTCCTGAATTCAATATGACCGCGCTGGCCCTGCGCTTCTCCGAGCATCGCAACGGCGTCAGCCGCCTGCATGGGGAGGTGACCCGCCGGATGTGGCACGTCCTCTGGCCCGATCGGACTGTGGAGGATGTGCCCATCATCCACATCACCAACGGCGTCCATCTACCCTCGTGGATTCCCGGCCCGCTGAACCGTCTCTTCCGCAAGTACCTGGGCCACGACTGGCTGGAACGGCACGATGACCCGAACCTCTGGGAGCGCCTGGACGACATTCCGGACGAAGAACTCTGGGCGATCCACGAGGACCAGAAGCGAAAAATGATGTCGTTTATCCGGGAACGGGCCCGCCAGCGGCGCATCTCCGGCGAGATGGACCCCGACCAGGTGCTGGTGGCGGGGGCCTTCCTGGACCCGGAGGCGCTGACCATTGGCTTTGCCCGTCGGTTCGCCACCTACAAGCGGGCCAACCTGCTCTTCCAGGACCCCGAGCGGCTGAAGCGCATCCTGCATGACCCCTACCGTCCGGTCCAGTTCATTTTTGCCGGGAAGGCCCACCCGGCCGACGATGCGGGCAAGTATCTGCTCCAGCAGGTGTACACGTTCGCCAAAGACCCGGCGGTGGGCGGACGAATCGCCTTCATTGAGGACTACGATATGCACGTGGCCCGCTACCTGGTGCAGGGTGTGGACGTCTGGATGAACACGCCCCGGCGGCCTCTGGAGGCCAGCGGCACCAGCGGGCAGAAGGCGGCCATCAACGGGGTGCCCAATCTGAGCGTGCTGGACGGCTGGTGGGATGAGGGATACAATGGTGTCAACGGCTGGGCCATTGCCCCGCTGGAGGACGCCGACCCGGCCGCGCAGGATGCCCACGATGCGGCCCAACTGTACCGCCTGATTGAGGAAGAGGTCGCCCCACTCTTCTACCAGCGGGACCCGGACGGCATCCCTCGGGGGTGGGTGCGGGTGATGAAGGAGGCAATTCGGTCGGTCGCCCCAGCCTTCTGCACTCGCCGGATGCTGAAGGAGTACACGCTGAAGTGCTATGCTCCGGCCGCCCGCGCGGCCCAGGAGCGAGGAGTGTAGGCTCACACAAAGACACAAAGGCACAAAGATACAAAGAAAATATAAAAAATTTCTTTGTGCCTTTGTGTCTCCGTGTGAGGAACAACGCGCCCCAACCCATTTTGCCAATTCGCTCAACACGTGCTATAATTTAGACCGTTTGAGCCATAACCCCACATGCTCTTGCAAGGAGGCCGCCCTTGTTAGAACAGTTCACCTTTGTCGGCTTGCTCTTCTTTGTGGCTGCACTCTTAGGTACATTACCCCCCGCTCTGGCATGGCTCCTTCGGCCGAAAAAGCCCCATCCCCGCAAAAGCGAACCCTACGAATGTGGTATGTATCCCCACGGTGAGGCCTGGGTCCAGTACAAGGCCCAGTACTACATCTTCGCTCTGGCCTTCCTGATCTTTGAAGTGGAGGCTGTCTTCCTGTTCCCCTGGGCACTCATCTACAACTGGCTTCCCCTCTACGCGGTCATAGAGGGTGTCCTCTTCCTCCTGCTCCTGCTGGGGGCCCTGCTCTACGTGTGGCGGAAGGGCGCGCTGGAGTGGGTGTAACGTAAAACGTGAAACGTGAAACGTGAAACGTGAAACGTGAAACGTGAAGCGTGAAAGCGTGGGAGGCTATTGAATGGACTGGATCACCCGTCTGCTATCTTTTCTCTCCAACGCCATCGTCAACATCGGGGCCTGGCTTCAGGGGGTGCTGATGGGCTGGGGGCTACCGGAGCCGACAGCGCTCCTGGTCGTCCGGGCGGTGGGGGCGCTGGCGGTGGGCTTCTTCCCCCTCATCGTCGTCATCTTCCTCATCTGGGCCTACCGGAAGATCGCGGCCCGCATCCAGGGGCGGCTGGGCCCCAACAGTTCCGGCACCTGGGCCGGCCCCTGGGGCATCCTCCAGACCTTCGCCGACGCCATCAAGATGATTGTCAAGGAGGACATCCGCCCCCAGGGGATTGACCCCATCCCCTACAACCCT
>JAGHZG010000232.1 GCA_017743275.1 Chloroflexota bacterium
AGACAGAACGCGGTGGACTCCCTCACCGGCCACAACACCGGCAACAACCTGGGGATCGGTTTCCCCGTCTTTCATTTTGAGGAAGGCGCGCCCGATGACCCGCTGGAAGTCGCCCTGCTCCTGAAAGGCGGCGGCAGTGAGAACGTCAGCATCCAATATAGTCTGCCCTACGAGCCCCTGAAGGCCGGACGGGACCTGGAGGGGGTCCGACGGGTGGTGCTGGACGCGGTCCACCGGGCCCAGGGGGAGGGGTGCGCGCCGGGCATCCTGGGCGTCTGCATCGGTGGAGACCGGGGCACGGGCTACACCCACGCCAAGATGCAACTCCTCCGCCCGCTGGACGACGTCAACCCGGTCCCCGAACTGGCCGCGCTGGAGGAGCGACTGCTGGGGGAGTGCAACGAACTGGGAGTGGGGCCCATGGGCTTTGGTGGGAAAACCACCGTTCTCGGCGTGAAAATCGGCGCGGCCCACCGCCTCCCGGCCTCCTTCTTCGTCACCGTCGCCTACATGTGCTGGGCCTGTCGCCGGGCGCGGATGGAAGTCAAGGACGGGACTGTGGTGTATTCCTGACCCAAAACAGGGAGGAAACGACATGGCGACTGTTCACCTGACCGTCCCCATCTCCGAAGCAGCGATCCGCTCCCTGCACGTGGGGGATACGGTTTACCTCTCCGGCGTCATCGTCACCGGACGGGACGCGGCCCACAAGTACATGGTGGAGACCTTCATCCGGTCCCCCCAGATTCCGGAGCGCGAACGTCCGCTGTATGAGGAACTGCGCCGACTGCTGACCGGCAGCGCCATCTACCACTGCGGACCGGTGGTCCGTCGGCGGGAAGACGGGCGCTGGGAGTTTGTCGCCGCCGGCCCCACCACCTCCATCCGGGAAGAGCCCTACCAGGCCGACGTCATCGCCCATTTCGGCCTCCGGGGCGTCATCGGCAAGGGTGGAATGGGGCAGCGGACGCTGGAGGCGTGCCAGAAATACGGGGCGGCCTATCTGCACGCAGTGGGAGGGGCCGCCACCCTCATCGCCGACACGGTCAAAGAGGTCCTGACCGTCTATAAGAAGGACGAGTTCGGGGTTCCGGAGGCCTTCTGGGTCATCCGGGTGGAAAACCTGCCGCTGGTGGTAACGATGGATAGCCACGGGCGCTCCGTTCACGAGGAGGTGCGGATGATCTCCGAGGGGCGCCTCCGGCAACTGGTGGGAATCCCGATATAAACCAGACGTGCCAGGCACTTTCTCCCGTGCCTGGCACGTCTCTGGTCGGGGCGGACGGATTTGAACCGTCGGCCTCTACAACCCCATTGTAGCGCGCTAGCCAAACTGCGCCACGCCCCGTCTGTCTGTATTATAGCAGGTCTGCCGATTTTGGCAAGTGGCGTAGTGCCGGTCGTTGGAGGGGAGGGGTTGGGGGGGCGGCGGCTTCGCCGCCGCCCCCCCAACCCTCTCCCTATCCCGTGTGCCAGGAGGTAACTACCTACCGGAATCGGTTTGCAAGTAATGTAGCGCAGGCTGTCAGCCTGCATGCGGGCCTGGCGGCCTGCGCTACCGGGGCATGCCTTCGCCGCGTCTCTGATAGCGCTTGCCCGGAGGCCCCCTGGTAGGTAGTCATGCCAGGAGACCGTTGGGGATGGACGTATCCGGCAAAGTCGCGCTGGTGACCGGTGGGGCGGTGCGCGTGGGGCGCGCGGTCGCCCTGGGGCTGGCGGCCGCCGGTGCCCACCTGGCCCTGCACTACCATCGCTCCGCCGACGCCGCTCAGGAGACCGTCTCCGAGGCGCGTCGGCTGGGGGTGGACGCTGTTGCCTTCCAGGCCAACCTGGCCAATCCGGAGGAGGCGTGGGCACTGGCCCGCGCGGCCGAGGCCCATTTCGGCCGTGTGGACATCATCGTCCATAGCGCCTCCCCTTTTGTCCGGGCTTCCCTCTCCGGAACCACCCCTGAACTCTGGCGCCAGGTTCTGGGCGTCCTGGTGGACGGATTCCTGGTCCTGGCCCGCGAACTGACTCCGGGGATGGTCGCGCGCCGGGAGGGCGGCATCGTGGTCATCCTGGACCGGGGAACCCTTGATCCGTGGCCGGACTTTCTGGCCCACAGCGTGGGGAAGAGCGCCCTCTGGGCCCTGGCCCGCAATCTGGCGGTGGAACTGGCGCCCCATGTGCGGGTGAACGGCGTGGTGCCCGGGCCCGTCCTTCCCCCTCCGGATTACCCGGAGGAAGAAAAAGTCCGCATCGCTCAGAGCACTCTGCTGGGACGTTGGGGTCACCCGCAGGACGTGGTGGAGGCCGTCCTTTTTCTGCTTCGCAGTGATTATATTACCGGAGAGGTCCTCTTTGTAGACGGCGGCGAGCGTTGGGCCCACCGCCGCCCCGTCGGTCTTCGCCAGACGCTTTGACCACGCGATGGGGAGGGGTTTTGCGGCGAAGGCCTTCAGCCTTCGCCGCAAAACCCTTCCCATTTGTGGACGGAACGGTTGGGTTGCGCTCTGGCGAAAATGGGGGATAATACATGGCAAGCGCGGGGCCGCTGGCGGGCCCAGGTACAGGACAGTCCAATGGAAGTGGAACTCATCGCCATTACCCGCTATCTGAAAGGCGACGGAAGTCCGGAGGCACTGCTGGAGCACGCCGGGCGGGTCTGCTATCGGAGGGAGAGCCGGGGTGACCCGGCCGCGTTCCTGCGGGCCCGCATCCGGGAAGGGCACGAGAGCCTCATTGAGCACGCCTCGGCGACCTTTGAGATTCGCGGCATCTCCCGCGCCTGCAGCCACCAACTGGTCCGCCACCGCATCGCCTCGTACTCCCAGGAGAGCCAGCGCTACGTCTCTATGGACGACCCTGAATGGGTGCTCCCCCCGTCCATCGCCCAGGACGAGGCGGCCCGGGCCCTCTGGGAGCAGTTTGCCACCCAGGTGAAAGAGACGTACCGAGCGCTGCGGGCGAGAGGCATCCGCAAAGAGGATGCCCGCTTCGTCCTGCCCAATGCCACCGCGACCCGCATCGTCGTCACGATGAACTTCCGGGAACTGCTCCACGTCTTCCGGCTACGCATCTCTCCGGAAGCGCAGTGGGAAATCCGGGAGGTCGCAGTGCGGATGCTGGAGGCCGTCTATCCGTATGCGCCAGCGGTGTTCGGCGACCTGCGGGACGACCTGCGCCGCCGCTATCCGGAATTCTTTGACCGCGGACGATAGACCACAGACCACGGACCACAGACGACGGACGACGGACCACTGACTACTGACGGCTAACGGCTGACGGCTAACGGCTGACGGCTAACGGCTGACGGCTAACAACTGTCCTGAGGAGGTGTTATGCTCGACGTATCGGTTCCGGCGGTGGAGATGCGCGGCATCGTCAAGCGTTTCCCCGGCGTCCTGGCCAACGATCACGTGGACCTGACCGTGCGCGCCGGGGAAATCCATGCCCTGCTGGGCGAAAACGGTGCCGGCAAGACCACCCTGATGAACATTCTCTACGGCATTTACCACCCCGACAAAGGCGAAATCTTCGTCAAGGGCCAGCGTGCCCACATCCGCTCGCCCCGAGACGCCATCCGCCTGGGCATCGGGATGGTCCACCAGCAGTTCCGGCTGGTCCCATCCCACACGGTGGCGGAGAACGTGGTGCTGGGGTTACCGGGTCGCTTTTTCTTCCCGGAGCGGGCCGCCCGGGAGCGGCTGCAGGAGTTCGCCCGCCGGTACGGCCTGCACGTGGACCCCGATGCCCGCATCTGGCAACTCTCCGCCGGAGAACAGCAGCGAGTGGAAATCATCAAAGCCCTCTACCGGGGGGCGGACATTCTCATTCTGGACGAGCCCACTTCTATGCTCACCCCCCGCGAGATAGAGGAGTTGATGACCACTGTCCGGCGGATGGCCGATGAGGGGCACACCGTCATCTTCATCACCCACAAACTGGATGAGGTGTTCGCCGTCAGCGACCGGGTGACGGTGCTCCGGCAGGGGAAGGTGGTCGCCACGCTGGAGACGGCCCAGACCGACAAGCGGGAACTGGCCCGCCTGATGGTGGGGCGAGACGTGCTCTTCCGGCTGGAAAGGCGCCCGGTCGCCATTGGCCCAACGGTGCTGGAGGTGCAGGACCTGCATGTCCTGTCTCTTATACACATCT
>JAGHZG010000233.1 GCA_017743275.1 Chloroflexota bacterium
GACTGGAAGTCACCTTTTGGGGCCTGCGGCCATTGGTCGGCCTTCGCCGACCTAAGTCAGAGTGTCGGCGGAGGCCGCCACTCCTCGGGCCGAGCCCTCGGGGCGAAGCCCGGCACGAAGTGCCCAGGAAGAGCCATTTCAATCGGCGTGAGCAGTTACCGGCACAGCCATAGGCACAACCTGGTACTCAATCCGACCGGGTGCACTGATGCGACGGGAAGCATCCAGAATTTCCATTCTGGCGTGGTCAGTCAACCGGAACGTGGAGAGGAATGCGGCTGGCACCTGGCAAGGCTCATCGGACATCCAGGCCCTCCCGATAAACCCGCGCTTTCCGAACGTACCAGGCCGCATCCTTCCGCAGCCGATCCCGTTCCTCTTCCCGCAGTTCCCGCACCACCCGGGCCGGGATGCCCAGCGCCAGCGTGCGGGGTGGGATGACCGCGCCCTCCGGCACCACAGCCCCCGCCCCCACGATGGCCTCCTCCCCGATGACGGCTCCGTTCAGGACAATGGCGCCGATGCCGATGAGGGCGCCGTCTTCCACCACGGCCCCGTGCAACACGGCCCGGTGGCCCACCGTCACTCCGGCCCCAACCCGGCAGGGCCGGTCCACGTCGGTGTGGATGACGGTCAGGTCCTGGATGTTGGTGCGGGGGCCGATGTGGATGGGAGCCTCCTCGGCCCGCAGGACGCACCCGAACCAGATGCTGGCCTCCTCCTCCACCGTCACGTCGCCAATGAGGACGGCGCCCGGGGCGACGAAGACGGAGGGGTGGATGCGGGGAACTTTTCTCACAGAATTCCTCCGGTTATCTTATCCTGCTCTGGATACAGGTTTGACCCCTCCCCGCCTGCCCAATCCATACCCGACCCGGAAGACGTCGGGGATGTTCACCTGGCCATTTTCCAGACTGAGGAAAATTCCCAGGCTCTCCAGATCTTTCCGCAGACCTGGGTATCCTTCCTCCAGATGAGAAGGAAGTAGTTTGGCTTCCCCTGGAGGCTGTTCCTGAAGTTTCTGCAAAACCCCTTCCTGCTCCCATCGCTCCTTAATATTCTCAAACTCACAGGGCACCAGTAATCCCCGCAGGGGCTGCATCAGGGTATCTACCCAGGGGTAATCTTCCTTTAACTCCCCTACCCGTATCTCAGAAGCCCACTGGACTCCTCGCTTGATGCTTTCGTAGTGGAGGGGATATTCGTGGTCTGGGTATCGTTGCTGGGTATCCTCCGCTGCGGCCCGAATGGCGGCCAGGAACGAGCGAGGGCTGGTCTGACCATGGGCGTCCGCCAGGTGACCGGGCAGCCAGGAATACGGAAACCCCCATTTCGGATCGCGCCCCATCCATTCTCCGGCAATCTGATGGAACAGTCTTCGATGCAGGTTTTCCTCTTCCCGCAGAACTCCCGGCCATCGCCAGATCGTTTCGCCATCCACCTGGAGGGATTCCCACTTAATTTTAACGCTGAATCCTTTGTCTTCCACCTCCCATCTCCGAAAGGTTTCTGCGCCCTCCGTGTTGGCCAGATACTGCCAGAGAAGTCCATACAGGTCCAGCCGCAGCCAGGTCAGGGGGATGCGAGAACTGACCACCTTGGAGGCGTCGGGAAAGGTTGCCACTCGGGATTCTTCCATCTGGTCTGGGCGGAGGAAAACCTTCAGTCGGATGCGCCGGGTAGAGCGCAGTTCCAGAGCGACCTGCAACAGCCCCCGGATCAGGGTATACATCTCCCGCCAATCATAGGCAGCCTGGTCCAGGGCATCAAACAGGATCAGAGCATACGTCCCTTTCCCTGCCAGTTCCCGGTCCTTCTCTTCCAGCCACCGGGCGATTTCCTCCGGATGCTGTTCCACCCATTCCACCTTCTCCTTCCAACTTCCTGGGATTCTTCCGGGCAGGAGATTGGAGGCAACGAGGGTTCGCCAGATCAACCGCGCTTCTCTGCCTGCTTTCAGCAGATGGCTGAGAACGTCCCGATCCGGATACCGCTCAATCGCGGGCTGGGGACCAAATCCAACGTAGACTTCCGTGCTGGCCTCTATGCGAGCGTACCGGTCCACCTGAGCGATCAGGTTCCGAACCTTCTGGTTCTGCAGAGCGGCCCACCAGAAACTCTTGCCCGCCCCGCGCATGCCAATCACCACCATCGCATCCGGGCGCAGGGCCTTCGTGTGAGAAGGGGGGAAATAGACATAGCGAGGCTGGATGTCCTCCACCCTATATAGAGCGGGGTCCTGGGGCAGCGCCTGGAGAATCAGGGCTCGCACCTTCTGAGGGGTAAGGGTCATTCTTCACCTCCCCAACAGCCGCTGGTCAAACTGCGGCAGGAACTCACCATACGCGCCGGGAGAAATTTCCTCGAAGTTCAAAGAGCGGAAGGAGGGAATGGCGAGAAGCCCCCGCTGCCAGTAAATACGCAGCGGGTTATGAGGGGCGCTCTCGTCATCCTGGCCAAACCAGAACAATCCCTCTTCTTCCAGGGACCCTTCATCATAAAGCCCCTCCCGAAAGAGTTCCCAGGCATGCTCCCGAAATCGCGGCAGATAGTCCCGATCCCGGTCCAGGTCGGGTGGGGGGATCAGGGCAGCCACCAACCAGAGACGTTCCCGAATCTGGCGGATGACCTGATTCTGGGTCCAGTGCTGGAAGAGCAGCCGGTACCCCGCCCAGGTGGGTTCTGAGTCCACGGCGAAGAGCAAAACCTGCGCCTGGAGGCTGGTGATCAGGGCGGCAGCTGCGTCATGAAGGCCGTTCCGGCTGTCCAGAAGAACCACGGTTGGCTCTGTATAGGCTTCCAGATCCTTCACCAGGCGCCGGACCCGCCCTACCCATTCGTCAGAAACTTCCTCCAGCGACCCGAAGGGTTTGTCCAGATAAGCGCGCCCCAGTTGGGCCAGGTACTCCTGGCAGGCTTTCCCGCAGGCGGGAACAACCATCACTTCCCCCGGGAATCCTACGCTCCAGAAGGGACGGCCTACCATATTGGGCAGAAGGCCGTCCGCCTGATCCACCAGGTCCTCAACCAGCCACTCCACAACGCCAAATTCCGGGAGTTCCTCCGGGCTCAGCATGGAAGAGAGGGAAGGGGATTCCAGGTCAAAGTCCATCACCAGAACCCGTTCCCCCTTTCGGGCCAGGTGGGCCGCCAGAACGGCGACAGTGGTACTGCGTCCCAATCCACCCTTCAAAGCGAAAAACACAAACCGCTGCGGGCCAGGCAGATCGGAAATGGTCGCCCATCGGCGTGCAGTGATCTCCCGATCCACCAGGTGAATCTTTACCCCATCCACTATATGAGTCACCGCCTCGGGTTGCAGAACCTTCAACGCTTCTGGTTCTAAAAACAAGATACCCCGGTCGGGTGGATAGGCATGAGCACCCAATGTGGTGGGCAGCCGCTCCAGCAACCGCGATACAGGTTCTGGAACTTCCTCCGAAGAGAGAAGCACCGAGATGCGCCCAAACAGGTCCCGAAGGATCCAGAGTTCCGAACCCGCCGACAGGCCCGATTGGTGAACAGCATCCAACACACGCGGCCAGATTTCCTGGAACGTGACGATTCTGGTCATATCCATCCTCCCTGTCGGGCATTTTGAACAAGGGTGTGAACCATCTCTGCTCCCTGGCGATGTGGTTCCACAAAATTGTGGCTAAAATGCTGATGAGAAGCGTATCGCTGATTAACGTTCCAGTTGCTAAAAGGATTCTGCGGGGGAAGCCCCCTTAGCATCCGGAAACGCCGCGTATTTTGGGAAAGCCGGGCAAACTCGTCCCAAAAACGGTCAATATGAATATGCTGCCGACTGGGTAGTCTTGCTCTCCCAGTTATCCCGAGCCACAGAGCCTTCAATCCGCATTCGGCACTCAGACCATACAGGTGGTCTGCATTGGCCAGCCGCCCCTCCCGGAACAGCAACTCCGCATCCTCCCAGTGCCGGTTGTGCGCATCCAGGTAGTCCTCAGGCCAGCACACGTTGAGTCCTCCTTACGCTCAAGAGGGTCTATCGGACCGCTTCCTGAATTGCTCGCAGCAGGTCTCTCTCCTCCTCCGGCAGGACGGTGCGCGGGTCCAGCACCAGCCGGCCCTCTTCTATGCGCGCCACCACGGGCGGGTCATGGCGGCGCAGGGCCGTCGCCGCCCGGTCCGGGTCGGGGAGGGAA
>JAGHZG010000234.1 GCA_017743275.1 Chloroflexota bacterium
GACCACGATGGCAAGAGGGGCCAGGAACGCCTCCCGCAGGGTCTCCCCCAGCGCCAGTCCGACCGGCGACATCCGGCTCTGCTCAAAGTTCGCCAGCACTGCCCGCACCGCCGCCAGGCCCTGCCGGGCCCGACTTACGGCATCTTCCAGCCCTTTCTCGCTGATCCCCTGCGCGCCGTAAATCTGCACGAACCCAAAGCCCTTCAGGTTGCCGTACAGGTGAACGAAGTCTACCCCGGCGCTGTGCAGTCCCTTGAGGGCCTTGCGCGCTTTCTCGAAAATGTTGGTCTGCTCGCGGGTCTCCCGCGGCAGGTACGTCAGGACGTTCAGACAAATGGCCTTGTAGTACCGGCGCGTGCACCCGTTGATCCGCTCTTCCAGGAGATACCAGATGTAGTCCAGGGCGCCGTCCGCCGTGTACACCACGTCGGTGCCCAGAATGGTCAGATCGTCGGGCACCGGGCGCGATGAATGGGCCCGGCGGTCTGTGACCGTCTGGGCAACCGCCTGGACCCAGGTCTGAACCCTGTTCAGAACGGGAGCAACGGAGGCCATTTCGTGAATACCCCGGTCTGTCGGATCGGGCCGCAGGACAGAACCCGCCGGTTGTGCCCTGCGGCCCGACCCGGTCCGAATGCCGGGGCCTCGCACCCGGCATCTCCGGCCATATCCCGTGGACCGGCGCCGCCCGGCCACCCGCCGATATGCCGGAGTCGGGACGCTCCCGTCCGGGACGCGGCGCTCTTCCCGAACGCCGGAAAGTCCCGGCTGTCCGGAACCCACTACCGGACCCCCTTTTTGCCCCGGGCGCGGCACCGAATGCTGCGCCTGATTGCGCTGTGCGCCTGATTGCGCTGTGCCTGCATCCCCTCAGGGATGATTGCC
This sequence comes from Chloroflexota bacterium, assembly GCA_017743275.1. Lineage (GTDB taxonomy): Bacteria > Chloroflexota > Anaerolineae > B4-G1 > DUEL01 > SpSt-77. The sequence continues at coordinate 886 of JAGHZG010000234.1, forward strand.
CGGCTCTTTTCTCTGGCTTCCTCTGGCAGAACGGCGCGCCGTGTGCTGTGTGGGTTTTTCCGGACCAGGTCGGGCCGGAGGGCAGGACTCCCGGAGTCGTGCCCTCCGGCCCGACCTGCATCCCGCAGGTCGGACTGGGGTCAGTACATCGCGCCGTCTTCCCGGAAATCCTCCGGAGCATATCCGGAAGATTTCCGTTTCCGTTCGGCCCGCTCCTGTTCCCGCGCGGCCCGTTCACGACTTCTTTCGGCCATATCCTGGAGCCACAACTGTCTGTCCTGTGACTCTCTGCGGAGACGCAGGATGTGCAGCGTGGCTACGCAGATGCCGACCAGGGCAAAGCCCAGTTTGACTGCCCAGATGTCAAGCATTTTCGTCTCCTTGCGAATTGGGTTCGGCTCAAATCTCCCCCCGGAATTTCCCGGAATTCCGAAGGCAGATTTGAGCCGAACCCCCGGCTCGCCACGGATGGGCCTGACGTCACGATAACGCCGCTCTGCGCCCCTGGGCAATCCTGGGCTGGCCGGTGGTCAGAACGGGCCCCGGGAAACCGGACCCCTGTGGGACGGCCACCCCCTGTGTTGGGGCCAGTGACCGTGCTGATCTGTTAATCCGGACGCTGGCGGATGAGCCAGGCAACCTCCCCGGCTCGCGCCAGCGGACTCCGCAAACTCATCGGATGCGCGGCGAACTTCTGGAACAGATAAACCACATACCCCGCCGGAACGCCGAACCAGGAAACGTAGGATGCGATAGACAGGATGATGCTCCGGCTTCCGGCGATAACCCTCTGCGCTTCCCCCACCGTCCCGATGACGGCGGCCCACTCCCGGGGGTCCGCCGCCATCGTCCAGGTGGCGACAATCTTGAACGCGACCAGCACGGCGCAGTACGCCAGAAGCGCCATCTTGCTGCGCCAGAGGGTGTTCACCTGCTGTTCCGGCATCACCAGCATCGCCAGAACGAACAGGAACCACATCGCCGCTCCCAGTTGGGGGACCGGCGTGGGGAAGGCAAGGCCGACCAGTACCGATGCCAGAATCGTGATCCCCGTCAGTAACTGGTGCTGGCGCTGAATGTTCATCGGCGGCTTCTGCCCCTGGCGGGCCGGCGCCGTGCCCATCCGCTGGACGAGTTCGTCAAAGACCAGCAGAACGACCAGGCCGCAGGCCACCCCGACCAGTACGGCCCAGTGCTCAAGGATGCGGTACACCACTTCCAGCAGGCCGTTGACCGTGTAGATTAACTGGTCCAGCAGAAACCGACCGATGAGGACGAAGTAGTCCATTGACCTCTCACCAGTCCGGGATCAGCGTGGAGTCCATCAGATACACCGGCTGGGGTTCGGGGGACTGATACCGGAACGTGCGCGGCGGGGTGTACGCCGTTCCCGCCGTCCGTCCGTCGGCCCACACATCGTACCAGCCGGGGTCCTCAAATGGGAAATACACCTGAGCCTCCAGGATGCACCGGCCATCGCTGTAGCAGCCCTGGCGGACCACCCGGCCCGCTACATCCCAATCCGGTTTCTTGACTCGGGCACCGGGATACCGCTGCTGAAGTTCCCCTTCAATCCACCGCTTGCTGTTCTCCCGCAGACGGGCGTGGCCTGCAAACGAGGTTGCCACAATGGGGTCGGGGATAACCTCAATCTTCTTCTCGCAGCGGATGTCGGTAATCCATTGGGTCTCCCATCCTTCCCACCCGGCAGCGCAGGGGCTGACCCCGTACCGGCCATCGTCCTCAAAGCCCGTCTCCGTGTGGACGCAGCCCCAGTGGGAATTGTCCACTTCTACCCAGTAGTGATGCACGACCGGGAAGCTGGTAGCCCGATATGTGATGACCAACCCCATTCCACCCTGGCCGCGCACGACGGGGTTCTGCGGGGTCTTGCTCAACACCTCCACGCGGGGCGGCTGTTGCTCAATTACATCTGCCGGGCAGTCCATCCGGGGCGCTGGCGTGGGAGGAGGCGGAGTTACGGTGGATGGGGGCGGAGTGGTGGTGCCCGGAGTGAGGGTAGTGGGAGGGGTAGGGATAAGGATTTGCACCCAATCACTCCACTTGAGCATCAGGGTAACCTGATACGGCATCTCGCCGTGGCCGACCTCACCATAGACGAGGTAAGTGATGTACAGGGTATCGCAAGTGGCAACACCTGAACACGAAGAGGGATAAGACACCGTATAAAATGCGCCTCCCCAGTTTCCATTTTCGTCAACGTGTATCGTTGTTGGTTCTGGCGGGATAAAGGAATCCAGCACACTACCTGAAAGAGCGTATGCTGGGTAATCTCCCGGTGGCCATTGCGGAGTTTCCAGACAGGTCGGTTCGGAGCATCCCAGTACCCAGTCCGGCCAGTTGGGTGTGCTGTTCTGGGCATAAGTGGGGAGAATCATCAGAAGCAGTAACATCAGCACAGGGAGAATCCGGCGAGTCATTGGTTACCTCCGATGATGATGGACCGCACGGTCGGCGGGTCTCCAGGGGTATACCGAAGGAAAACAGGGGTGTCTTTGAAGGACTGAAGAACTGCCGTGGGGTTTTCTACCGTGGGAGAGGGCTGATTGAAGCGGGAGAAGACGTCTTCAGACCGGAAAATACTCGCTTTCCCGACCTCTATGGCAAAGTTGTACTCTTTGCCGCTGTCCAGTTTCACTGTGACGAAGGCCATCTGATTGCCTTCGCCGAACCCGGTGAACGTAGCCCGGCCCCGAACGGCAGGCACGCCGTCCGACATCACCATTTCTTCCGGCGCACCAGCCAGGGCTTGCTCTCGTTGCCTGACCCAATCTTCGGTGAACGGCGCCCCCGCCTCCACGGGCTCCTGGCTCTGGGTATCCGGTTCCTCCCCGCGGGCCGGTCTCAGTGCCAGGGCTATGGCAATGATTGCGGCCACGATGATCAGGACGAGCAGAATCAGTTTTCGTCTGCTGATTGCAATTTGCATTGCTCCCTCCGGAATAGAATGGGTGGACAGTAAACAAAAAGACGCCACGGGTTTCCCCCCTCAAGGAAACCATCGTGGCGTCTCGGAGACCCCAGGCCGTAAACAAAAAAACGCCACCGCTTCCCCCCCTCAGGGAAGCCGTGGCGTCTCGGAGGCCCGCAGGGGCCGCATCTCAGGGTTTACTCAAGGAATGGCGTCTCTATGAAGCGTCTCAATATCAATTGTCGCTACAGTATATACCACAAAATGCCGGATTTGTCAAGAGGTTCGGCAAAACGTGATTGTTCACCTGTTGGTAAAATTGGGGTATAATGTTGGAGGCAATCCGTT
>JAGHZG010000235.1 GCA_017743275.1 Chloroflexota bacterium
AGACCCTCCGTTGGCCCGTTCTCCGTTCATCCGGTCACTCCTTATGACAGGTCGCAGGTCTCAGGTCGCAGGTCTCAGGTCGCAGGGCGCAGGGAGCAGGGCGCAGGGCGCACTTCGCACTTCGCACTTCGCACGTCTTACAAATGCTTCGCGTCTTCGTGTCTTTGTGGGTAACTACCTACCAGGGAGCCTCCGGGCAAGCGCTATCAAAGACGCGGCGAGGGCATGCCCCTGTAGCGCAGGCCGCCAGGCCTGTATTCGCAGGCTAAAGCCTACGCTACATTATCTGCAAACGATTCAGGGTAGGTAATTACCTTTGTGGTGAATACTCCCGGAGGGGCAGGTAGACCGTGAAGGCCACCCCCGGCCCATCCTCCCGGTTCTGCGCGGCGATCCGCCCTCCGTACCGCTCCACAATCTGGCGGCTGATGGCCAGCCCCAGGCCGGTCCCCTCCGGTTTGGTGGTGAAAAACGGCTCAAAGAGGTGCTCCATCTCATGGGGCGAAAGGGAGGAGCCGTCGCTGGTCACCCGCAGCCACAGTTCTCCGTCCGCCGTCCCGGCGGCAATCCCCAGACGCCCGCCCCCGGGCATGGCCTCAATGCCGTTGAGGAGCAGGTTGACCAGCACCTGCAGGATGTCGCCGGGGACAACCCACAGAGGGGGCAGGCCATCCGGCACCTCCGTCTCCACCCGGACGCTGGAGTGCTCCAGCCGGTGGCGGACCAGGAGGAGGGACTGGGTGACCAGTTCCTGCGGCCAGACGGACTGCCGTTTCCCGTCGGAGGGACGGGCCAGCCCCAGGGCCCGCTGCACCGTCCCGGCCAGCCGCCGGACCTGTTGCAGCGCGATCTCCAGGCCCGCCCGCTCGTCCCTCTTCCAGCCCGGCCGCTCCAGCACCAGTTCCAGAGAGTTCTGGATGACCTGCAGGGGGTTATTCATCTCGTGGGCCAGCGACGCCGCCAGCCGCCCCAGCGCGGCCAGTTGCTCCGCCTGGGCCATCTGCCGCTCCATCCACCTCTGCTCGGTGACGTCCCGGATCAGGACGGCCAGCCGGGCCACCCGGCCCTCCGCGTCCGCCGATGGGCCCAGGCTGTACTCGTACCACCGTTCCCCCACCCGGCGGTCCAGGCGGGCGGGACGGCCGCTATGGAAGACGGCCTCTATCTCTTCCAGCGGCAGGATGTCCCCCAGCGCGGCGGCAGGCCGCCCGACCACGCGACGCTCTTCCGTCTCCCCTATCAGCCGGAGCATCACCTGGTTGACAGCCAGAACGGTCCCCTCCGGGCCCAGGAGAACCGCGGCATCGGTGAGGCCGTTCAACAGTGCCCGGGCGGTGGCCTCGCTGGCCCGCAGCGCGTCGTAGAGGCGGGCATTGCGGAGCGCCACCGCCAGTTGGTCCGCCACCGTCTCCAGCACCCGCACGTCGTCCTCGCCGAAGGCATCCCGCCGGGGACTCTGGACGTCCAGCACGCCGATGACCTCCTCCCCAATCCGCAGGGGCACGGTCAGTTCGGCCTGGGTGGAGATGCGGTCTGGATACCGGTTCACGTAGCGGGGTTCCTGGCTCACGTCGTTGGCCAGGAGAGTCCGGCCGTTCCGGGCCACCCACCCCACCATCCCCTCGTGAGGGAGAAGCCGGTGGTCCGGCGGGAAGAGGTCCACAAACCGGCCCGCCCGGGCCTGCATCACCCAGTCCCCGCTCTCCGGTTCCTGAACGAAGAGGGCGACGTGGTGGTATCCGAAGGTCTCCGCGACCAGTCGGACGGCCTGCTCCATCACCACTTCCGGCGGGTTGAGGTCGGAAATCCGGCGGGCAATCTCCTTCAGCATGGTCAACCGGGCGACCTGCCGCTCCAGGCGATGGAGCGCCTCCATCCGCTCAGAGACGTCCAGGACGGCGCCCAGGATGGCGGGGCGCCCGTTGTACTCTATCTGGCGGGCCAGGACTTCGCAGTAGAGGGTGGAGCCGTCTTTCCGCAGTGCTTTCAGCAGATACCGGACGCCCTCCGGCTCCTCCCCCAGGCGTCGTTGGATGTTCTCCACCACCATCGCCCGGTCGTCAGGGTGGATGAGTTCGTCCACCCCCATCCGGTCCACCACCTCGTCCTCCCGGTAGCCCAGCATCCGGCAGAGGGCAGGGTTGATGTAGCGGACCCGGCCGTCCTGGAAGACGTAGATGCCGGCCAGGTTGGCCTCGGTGAACGCCCGATAGCGGGATTGGAGGGAGCGGGTCTCGTCCAGGAGACGGCGCTGAAAGCGGTCGTACTCCCGCAGGAGCGCGCCCACGGCCGTCAGGCCCAGGAACAGCACCGTCCCGGCGGTGAGCCAGTCCACCGGAAGAAGGGAGTTGTCGGTCCGGACCAGCCACGGAGTCAGCCAGCCCCGGGCGGCGGCGAGGGCGAAGAGGCCGTATTCCAGCCCGCCCAGGGCGGCGGCGGCCAGGGCCGCGCGGGAGCCCAGGAGGAACCAGGTCAGGATGGGGAGGACAAGCAGGTAGACCCGACCGTCGCCCATCAGGCCACCTCGCGCCAGGGCGATGGTCGCGGCGGCATAGCCGACTCCGGCGAGGCCCCAGGCCCGCAGCGGGAACGGCAGACGGCGCAGGAGGGCCAGCAGGAGGACCACTCCGTAAAGGAAGCCGTAGGCGAGAACTGCCGGCCACTGGCGGGGGTCCAGGGCGGCCTCCCGGATGAGAAGCGCGATCACGGGGGTAGCGGCCCCGCTCACTGCGATCAGGAGCACGTCCAGCACACGCTGGCGCCAGGCATCAACAGAAAGGTCGGAATCGCCCATACCGGATTCCCCGTTCATTCCGTTGGCGGGTAGCAGGGTAGTGCCCCTTAAATTACCTACCCTGAATCGTTTGCAGATAATGTAGCGTAGGCTTTAGCCTGCGAATACAGGCCTGGCGGCCTGCGCTACAGGGGCATGCCTTCGCCGCGTCTTTGATAGCGCTTGCCCGGGGGCTCCCTGGTAGGTGGTTACCTGTGGGGGATTCTACCACGAGGCAGGGGTTCTGTCAACGATTTGGGCGTAGAGCGATTCCAGATGGTCCACATGCTCCTCCATGGTCATCGGCGGCCGGACGCCGGCGCGCAGGCGGGGGAGCAGGTCGGGTTCATCCAGCAGGCAATGTTTATTTGCGTGTCGAAGACAGACATTTGAGATGTTGGTATCGCTTAGGCACTTTCCAAGGGGGATCCAGAGGGGCGAGCAATTTTCGCCATTCATAATGGGTGATTCGGCACAAGGCTTGGACTTTACGTCTTTTTTGCCATATTTTAGACAATTCACTAAGAGCTCTTGCGCGTCCTCGTAGAGAATGGAAATCATGTCGGGCTACAAGGGCGTAAAAAATAGCGGAAAGATCGTATAGTAAAATGAGCGGAAGATAATAAGCAAGCCAAGGCATAGGGTAATTTTTCAAGATTAGCCAGACTTTATTACGCCCCAAAAGGAAGCTTTTGAAAGGAGACCCCTCGCCTAAGGTGGCAGAATGTAATATGGTAAACCCGCGCTGCCGGAACATAAAGAGCCCGCCAACCTGCGGGTCGTGCTCGCCATGCCAAGTCCACGTCTTCTAAATAGGCGAAGAAATCCTCGTCTAAAAGGCCTATTTCCTCCAGCACTGCTCGCCGGTAAAGGGCTGCTCCGGCACAGGGCCCGAAAACTTCAATTGGTTCCTCTTCCTGACCTGGTTGTTCTCCTCCCCTATAGTCCCATGCAATACCGACTGGATCAATATTAATGCCTGCAGAGTTAATCACGTGCGGCTGGTTAGCGAAGAGCATTTTGCTGGCACACATTCCCACTCGGTCATCGGACTCGGCGGCTTTTACTAATGCCCCCAGCCAACCTGGCTCTGGTTCTGTATCGTTATTTTTTAAAGTAGCAATGAGTCCTCTGCAAAAAGTCCGAACTTTACCAACTCAGTGCCGGGCGTTGAAGCGGCTGGAGGGCCAGGAATCGCCATTGCAGCGCCCGAATCATCCGAACAAAAGAAAACACAGGAGAGCACGCCGGCTGTTCCGCCCGCCCTGGCTGCCGCTTCTGCCCTCCTTCCTGTCCCCTTTCCGCCTGCAGGGGCCGTACTCTGGCTTGCCAGAAGCGGTGCAACCGCCGGACATTGACCACCGCCGCCGACCCAATCACCATACAGGCTA
>JAGHZG010000236.1 GCA_017743275.1 Chloroflexota bacterium
GGTCCACGTCACCTGGTACGGTCACGCCTGCATCGGCATAGAGGTGGGGCCCCACCGCCTGCTGGTGGACCCTTTCCTCACGGGGAACCCGCTGGCGGCGGCCTCCCCGGACGCCCTCCAGCCCGACTACATCCTGGTCTCCCACGGCCACGGCGATCACGTGGGGGACGCACTGGAGATCGCCCGCCGCACCGGGGCCACCGTCATCAGCAACTTTGAAATCTGCAACTGGTTCCAGGCCCACGGCCATGCCAGCGTCCATCCCCACCACATCGGCGGCGGCTTCCCCTACCCCTTCGGTTATCTCAAACTGACCATCGCCCACCATGGTTCCGCTCTCCCCGACGGCTCCGACGGCGGCAACCCCTGCGGCTTCTTCATCAAGACGGCAGAGGGCCCCCACATTTACCTGGCCTGCGACACCGGCCTCTTCTACGATATGAAACTGATCGGCGAGGAGGGAGTGGACCTGGCGGTCCTGCCTATCGGCGATAACTTCACGATGGGCCCGGACGACGCGCTGCGGGCGGTGAAACTGCTGACGCCGCGCAAAGTTATCCCCATCCACTACGACACCTTTGACATCATCCGTCAGGACCCCCACGCCTGGGCGGCGCGCGTGCGCGCGGAGACCTCCGCGGAGCCGGTGGTGCTGAGGCCGGGGGAGAGCATCTCGCTGTAGTGGGCCATTGGAGGGCGGCGGCCCGAAGGGCCGCCGCTCTCCACCTGTTCTTATTCAGCCAGGTACGGAGGAGAGCAATGGATTCCTATGCTGCCAATGATGCCATCGCGCGGCGCGTTCGGGCCATGTGCCAGCGGGTGGAGGAGATCAAGGCCTCAAAATTCTATTTCTACAATCAGCCAGTAGATGAACTCCGGGGCGGCGCGTGGGTCCGCGTGGGGAACCGGGAAATGGGCATGTACGCCTCGTACAGTTACCTGGGCCTCCTGGGACATCCGCGCATCAACGAAGCGGCCCGTCGGGCCATAGAGCAGTACGGCACGGGCACCCACGGCGTCCGGTTCCTGGCCGGCACCCTCCCCATTCACCGCGAACTGGAGGAGACCATCGCCGCGTTCAAAAACGCCGATGCGGCGGTCACCTTCTCCTCCGGCTATGTGACCAATCTCTCCGTCATCTCCACTCTGGTGGGCCGGGGAGACTATGTGATCTGCGACAAACTCAACCACGCCTCCATCGTGGACGGTTGTCTGCTCTCCGGGGCCGAATTTCGCCGCTTCCGACACAATGACATGAACGATCTGGAGCGCCGTCTCCGGGAGGTTCCCTCCGGTGCCGCGAAACTGGTGGTCGCCGACGCGGTCTTCAGCATGGATGGAGACATCATAGACCTCCCGCGGATGGTAGAATTGTGCCGCCAGTACAACGCCTGGTTGATGGTAGACGAGGCCCACTCCGTCGGCGTGCTGGGGAAAACCGGGCGCGGCATTGAAGAGCACTTCGGTCTGGAGGACGGGGTGGACATCAAGATGGGCACCCTCAGTAAGACCATCCCCTCTGTAGGAGGATATGTGGCAGGGAGGGCGGAACTGATCACATACCTGCGACATGCCTGTCGGGGGTATATCTTCTCTGCTGCATTGCCTCCGGCCCAGGCCGCCGCTGCCAACGAGGCCTTCAAGGTTATCCTGGATGAGCCCTGGCGCGTGGAACGGTTGCGGGCCAACACAGCGCAGTTCATTCGGGGCCTGCAGAGCGCGGGCTTCAACACCCTGGCGACCGAGACGGCCATTGTCCCCATCATCTGCGGCTCAGACGAAATGGCGTTTATGATGACGCGGGAGTGCCAGGCGCGGGACATCTTTGTTCTGCCCGTCATCTCCCCCGCGGTGCCCGAAGGACTGGCGCGCCTGCGGGCCACGGTCACTGCGGCCCACGAGCCGGAGGAGATTGCCCGCGCCGTGGAGCGGATCGCGGAGGCCGGAAGATTATTGGGGCTTATCCATTAGCGGAGAACCCCTCCTCATCCCCTCAGCCCCCTTCTCCTCCCCGAAACGGGGAGAGAGGAGAGAAAGGAGGGATTTGAGGCGGGCGGCGAGGGTGTGTCCCAATTTCGTCGGGCTGGGCTTTCGGCCTTTCCGCCTGGTCGTGTAACTACCTACCTGGGGGCCTCTGGGCAAGCGCCATAAAAAAGACGCTGGCGAAGATACGCCCCTGTAGCGCAGGCCGCCAGGCCTGCACGCAGGCTGACAGCCTGCGCGTTATCGGCACACCAATCGGGGCAGGGGGATGGTTCAATTTTCCAGGGAAATATTGTGTAGCGTTTGCTACTTATCGCCAGACAAGGAGGAAACGATATGGACACCCAAACCGAACAGCGGCTGATGGAGATTCTGGAGACCGACCCCGATTTCTACGTCCCCATCAAGAAACTCTGGCTGATGCTTCAGGGGGAGGGGTTGGCGCTGGACCTGGAACTGGAGGAGTTCCAGGCCCAACTGGAGGCGGACGACCGCTTTGAGATAGAGGATTTTGACGACTCCCTGCCGGGCGACCCGGAGGTGGTCGCCGAGATAGAGCGGGACCTGGAGGCGATGGGGTTCTTCGGCGGCCCCCGGGTGAAACTGGCCAGCCGCGAGATGACCGCCGAGGACATCATGGCCGGCCTCCTGCGCAGCCTGCAACGGATGAACGAGGCGCTGCGCGGCGCCTGGGAGACCCGCCCCGAGGGGGATTGGGAGACCGAGGAGGAGTTGCTGGACGCGCTGGCCATCGGTCAGGAGATGGAGGAGGAAATCCGGCAGATCATAGAAGAGCGGCGCTGGGAGACCGGGGCGCCGGATACAGGGGAGAAGAAATCATGAGAACGTGCCAGGCACTTCGGAAGTGCCTGGCACGTTCACCTGAGGAGGCATCATGAACCACCCACTCCGCTGGAAAGACCATATCCTCATCAACATCTACTGGTTGGGGCTGAACGTCGCTTCGGGGACCATCACCCCGGTCCTTCTGCCCTATCTGGTGGCCCTCTTTGTGCCGCCAGAGCAGAAGAACACCTACCTGGGGCTGGTACGCGTTATCGGCCTGGCAGTGGCCATGCTGATCCAGCCCATAGCGGGTATGTTCAGCGACCGTAACACCTCCCGCTGGGGCCGCCGTCGTCCCTTTATTTTCACCGGGACTATGCTGGACCTGGTTTTCCTGGCCATTATCGGCGCGTCGCCCCTATTCATCGGTTCCGCCCTGGACGGGTTCTTTCTCCCCACCCTGGGCATCACCACCGCCCTTTTCGTCCTGATTGCGGGCATCGTCCTTCTGCAGATGGCCTCCAACCTCGCCCATGGTGCCCTTCAGGGCCTTATCCCCGACCTGGTGCCGGAAGACCAGCGGGGCCGCTCCTCCGGCGTCAAGGCGGTCATGGAACTCCTGCCCGTCTTCCTGGTCATCGTCGTTGGGCCGCTGGTAGACCGGGGGCAAATCTGGCCGGTGGTGGGGTTTGTCGGGCTGGCCCTGACGGCGACCATGTTGGCAACGGTGCTGGGTGTGCGGGAGGAGCCGCTGCGGGAGAAACCGACCGAACCGGTGGGGGAGCGGGTCTGGCGGCTGGTCGCGCTGACGGCTATCTTCGTCTTGGTCACCCGCGGGGCACTCTGGCTGGTGAACGCGGCCGGCGCGGCGACAGCCGGGGCCGCGCTGGGGAGCCGGGTGGCCGTGGGCGTCCTGGTCGGTCTGATCGCTATGGCCGGGTCCATCTTTCTGGGTGTATACTTCGGCGCGTGGGTCGGCATCGGGCGGGAGGCCCCCCGCCAGACTTCCTTCATCTGGTGGGTGGTCAACCGGCTGATGTTCCTGGCGGCAGTCGGCTCGGTGCAGGGCTTCGCTCAGTACTTCCTGCGGGACGTCCTCCACATTCCCAACGCGGCCACGATGACGACGATTCTCCTGGCGGTGGTGGCGGTCTTTCTACTCCCCGCCGCGCTGGGCGGCGGCTATCTGGCGGACCGGGTGGGGCGGAAGCGGCTGGTAGCGCTTTCGGGGCTCGTGGCCGGCGCGGGTACTGTCCTGCTCCTCTTCTCCCAAAATATCCCGATGGTGCTCATCAGTGGTTGCATCATTGGCCTGGGGACGGGGATTTTCTACGCCTCCAACTGGGCGCTGGGGACGGACCTGGCTCCCTCGGCGGAGGCTGTCTCTTATAC
>JAGHZG010000237.1 GCA_017743275.1 Chloroflexota bacterium
CAATTTCGTCGGGCATGGCCGCTTTGTAGGACAACTGCTCGCAGTTGTCCTACAACTTTGGGACACACCCGGCTGGCAGTCGGGCTTGACAAATGGGGCAAATTGCACTATAGTACTTTTGTACATCTCCCTGTCCCTCCTGCCCCGGAAACCGTAAGGAGCCATTATGAGAGACCGACGTACCCTAATGATGGTCGTCCTCATCATCCTGGCCATCGCCCTTCTGGTGGGGTACATTTTGCTCAGTAGGCCGGGGCCCACCCCGTCGGAGGCCGAAATGACCCCCACCGTGGAGGTGGTCCCTGCCGTCCCGGTGGTCATCGCCCGCAACAACCTGGACCGGGGGATGACCATCGGGGAGGGGATGGTAGAGACCCGCCTGTGGCCCCAAAACCAGTTGCCGCCCCTCTATTTCACGGACGTGAACGAGGTCTACGGGAAGATCGTGCGGGTGCCTATCGCCCAGGGGATGCCCATCATGCCGACCATGCTGACCGAAGAGATGCCCGCCCCAGGCGAGAAGGGCTCCGACCTGGCGCTCCAGATTCCTCCGGGGAAGCGGGCGATGGCCATCCCGGTGGATATGCTGAGCGCGGTGGCCTGGTACATCCGGCCCGGCGACCGGGTGGACGTTCTGGCCTCGTGGAACTTGGTGGATCTGGACCGGGATTTTCAGAGCCCCCTGCCTAACAACTGGATGATTCTCCAGTGCGAGGAGGGAATGACCTGCCAGGGGGTACTGGGGCGGATGGAGATCCTGCCCACCGGCCAGCCCGTGATGGTCTACCCCAGCGGTCCGGGCCGGACCGGCTACATTGCCCAGATGACCATTCAGAACGCGCTGGTGGTCGGGGTAGGGCCGTATCAGCCCACCCCGGAGGTGATCTTCCCGCAGCCGGAGGTCACGCTGACCCAGCCCACCGGCCCAACAGGTCCCACCGCGATCCAGCCGACCCCGACGCCGGCCCCGCCCGTGAAGGGGGTGGACGTGGTGGTCCTGCTGCTGGACGCTCAGGACACTCTGGTGCTGAAGAGCATTCTGGAATTAAAAGCCAGCATCACCCTCGTCCTGCGGGGGGTGAACGATTACGAGACAGCCCGCACGGAGCCGGTGACCCTGGATTATCTGGTCAACCGGTACGGGATCAGCCGACCGCCCAAGTTGCCCTTCGGGGTGGAAGCCCCCGAGATTGGCCCGTTGCCGGAAGCCTATCGGAACTGGGCGATCCAAAGCGTGGGGACAACTCCGGAGTAAGTCCGAGGAACGAATCCGATGGGGCAGGCCGAAAAAATCCGCGTCCTCGTTGTAGATGACATCGCCGAGACCCGGGAGAACCTGCGCAAACTGCTCTCCTTCGCTCCGGATATAGAGGTCGTGGGCACCGCCGCCACCGGCGAGGAGGGGGTTAAACTGGCGCAGGAACTGACCCCGCACGTGGTGATTATGGACATCAACCTGCCCGGGATGGACGGGATCACCGCCACCGAGCAGATTGTGCGGGAAGTGCCCACCACCCAGATTATCATCCTCTCCGTTCAGGGGGAGACCGGCTACATGCGCCGGGCGATGGCCGCGGGCGCGCGCGACTTTCTGGTCAAGCCCCCCAGCGGAGATGAATTGATGGCGACCATCCGCCGGGTCTACGAAATCGGGCAGGCGCAGGCCGCGCGGATGGCCCCCATTCCCACCACGGTCGTCCCCGGCGTGGCAGGGCATCCCGCCGTGGGCCGCCAGGGACAACTGGTCGTCGTCTTCTCCCCCAAGGGCGGGGCGGGTTGCACCACCATCGCCGTCAACCTGGCCGTCGCCCTCCAGACCCGCCTGGGGGCCAGCCAGAGAGTGGCCATTATGGACGGCAGTTTCCAGTTCGGCGACGTGGGGGTGATGCTCAACCTTCAGGCCAGCCGCAGCATCGCCGACCTGGCCGTACGGGTGGAGGAACTGGATGCCGACCTGCTGACCAGCGTCCTGATCCCCCACCCTTCGGGCGTCAAGGCCCTGCTGGCGCCACCCCACCCGGAGGCCGCCGATGCCGTCATCGGCGCCGACGGCGGCATGGTAGAAGGCAGTCGCCGCATCGGGGCCATCCTGGATGGTCTCCTGCGGGAGTTTGACATCGTGGTGGTGGATACCTGGAGCCTGCTCAACGAGTTGACCCTTACCTTCCTGGACCGGGCGGACCTGATCCTGCTGGTCGTCACCCCGCTGATTCCAGATATCAAGGACGCCCGCCATTTTCTGGAACTGGCGGACCGGCTGGGGTATCCCCGGGAGAAAGTCGGCCTGGTCATCAACCACTCAGACCGGAAGACTGGCCTGCGGCTGGATCAGATTGAACGGGCGTTGATCCCTGCGCTGGCTCATATTCCATACGATGAACGGGCAGGAATTGTCGCGGCCAATCGGGGCCTGCCCATTGCTGTGGAGGAAGCCAGCCGGCCCATCGGTCAGGCCTTCGTCCATCTGGCCGCGGGCGTCCTGGAGCGGCTGAGCCAGTTCCGCAAAGCGCAGGAGGAGGAAGAGGAGGTCTCGGTGGAGGTCAGCCGCCGCCTCCTGGGCCGGGCGCTGGGAATCTGATCCACAGACCATAGACGACGGACGACAGACGACCGACGATACGCGATCAGCGATTAGCGATACGCGATCAGCGAGGTGTGAGATGTCGCTTTTGAGGAGAATTGAAAAAGGGACCCAACCACCGACGGCGCCGGCGGGGCCAGCGGGGCCGGGCGCGCCAACGCCCCGACCGACGACGGCCCCGTCCCCCCTGCGGGACACCTATCGCGACCTGAAGACCCGCATCCAGAACAAATTGATAGATGAACTGGACCCGACGATGGATGTCAGCCGGCAGGACGAGGTCCGGCGCACCATTCGGGAGATGTTTGAGAACATTCTGGCCGAGGAGCGGATTGTCCTCAGCCGGGCGGAGAAGGAGCGGCTCTTTGAGCAGATCGTGGCGGAGATTCTGGGGTTGGGGCCGTTGGAGCCGTTCCTGGCGGACCCCACCGTGACCGAAATCATGGTCAACGGGCCCAAGAACATCTATGTGGAGCGGTTCGGGAAGATTGAGCGCACAACGGCTGCCTTTGAGTCCGAGGAGCACCTGATGCGCATTATAGAGCGCATCATTGCTCCCCTGGGCCGACGGATAGATGAGAGCGTCCCCTATCAGGATGCTCGCCTGCCCGACGGCTCGCGCGTCAATGCCATCATCCCGCCCCTCTCCCTGATCGGCCCGGTCCTGACCATCCGGAAGTTCTTCAAAATTCCGCTGACGGCCGAGAAACTGATTGAACTGGGCTCCATCACGGCAGAAGCGATGGAGTTCCTCAAGGCCTGCGTGCAGGCCAAATTGAACATCGTGGTCTCCGGCGGCACGGGCACCGGCAAGACGACCTTCCTCAACGTACTTTCCGGTTTCATTCCCAACGATGAGCGCATTATTACCATTGAGAACGCAGCGGAGTTGCAGTTGCAGCAGGAGCACGTGGTCACGCTGGAATCCCGCCCGCCCAATATTGAAGGCCGGGGGGAAGTGACCATTCGCGACCTGGTCATCAACAGTCTGCGGATGCGGCCGGACCGGATCATCGTTGGCGAGTGCCGGGGCCCGGAGGCGTTTGACATGCTCCAGGCGATGAACACCGGTCACGAGGGTTCTATGACTACCATCCATGCCAACTCCCCGCGGGATGCGCTGGCCCGTATGGAGAACATGATTCTGATGGCCGGGATGGACCTCCCCCATCGGGCCATCCGGGAGCAGATTGCCAGCGCGCTGGACCTCATCATCCAGTTGGAGCGTCTGCGGGATGGCACCCGGAAAGTGGTAAGCATCTCTGCGGTGGAAGGGATGGAAGGCGACATTATCACGATGTCGGAGATTTTCAAGTTTGAGATCGCCGGGATAGAGAACGGGAAGGTCATCGGCCGTCTCCGGCCCACGGGCATCCGGCCGAGGTTTATGGATAGAATTGAGGCGGCGGGCATCCATCTTCCGCCCACCATTTTCGGCGTCGGAGAGCGGATACGGCGGTAAATGGTTCGGCATCGTGTGGCAAGGTAGCGCAGGAGTAACTGTTCAGGCTTCCTCACCCTACCCCCGCCCTGCGGC
>JAGHZG010000238.1 GCA_017743275.1 Chloroflexota bacterium
GGGCGAATGGACCCCTCTCATCCCCCCTGGCCCCCCTTCTCTCCCCGCTGCGGGGAGAGAAGAGAGGCCAGGGGGAATGAGAGGGGTCCATTCGCCAGCAGTCGGAGTGCTTTGCACGAAACTGTCAGATAGCCAGTACTTGAGACAAGGGTTCACTCTGCACACGAAAGGAGAAGTCGCCATGGATACGACCATTGATGAAATCATCGCCCGGGAAATTCTGGATTCCCGGGGGAATCCCACGATTGAGGTAGAAGTGGCGCTGGCGGACGGTTCCTGGGGGCGGGCCGCCGTCCCCTCCGGAGCCTCTACCGGCGCCCATGAGGCCCTGGAACTGCGGGACGAAGACCCCCAGCGCTACGGTGGCAAGGGAGTCCTCAAAGCCGTCCAGAACGTCAACGACCTGATCGCCGATGAACTCTTCGGCTGGGATGCCACCGACCAGTTGGGCATTGACGCGTACCTGCTGGAACTGGACGGCACGCCCAACAAGGAGCGGCTGGGCGCCAACGCTATCCTGGGCGTCTCGCTGGCAGTGGCCCACGCGGCCGCCAATGCTCTGCGTATGCCCCTCTATCGCTACATCGGCGGCGTCTACGCCCACATCCTCCCGGTGCCGCAGATGAACATCCTCAACGGCGGCAAGCACGCGGTGGACGGCCCCGACCTGCAGGAGTTCATGATTGCCCCCGTGGGCGCGCCGACCTTCGCCGAGGCGCTGCGGTGGGGAAGCGAGGTCTACCATGCCCTCAAGGCCGTCCTCAAAAAGCGCGGCTACTCCACCGGCGTCGGCGACGAGGGCGGGTTCGCTCCCAGCCTGAAGACCAACGAGGAGGCCATAGAGGTCATCCTGGAGGCCATCGGGAAGGCCGGATACCGGCCCGGGGAGCAGATTTTCATCGCCCTGGACCCCGCCGCCAGCGAGTTCTATGAGGACGGCCGCTACGTCCTGAAGAAAGAGGGCCGGACCCTCACCGGCGCCGAGATGGTGGACTTCTACGCCGCATGGGTGGAGAAGTACCCCATCATCAGCATTGAGGACGGCCTGGCGGAGGACGACTGGGAGAGTTGGGCGCTGATGACGCAGCGCCTGGGCGACCGCATTCAGATTGTCGGCGACGACCTGCTGGTGACCAACGTGGAGCGCATCCGACGGGCCATCCGGGAGCGGTCCTGCACGGCCCTGCTCTGCAAGGTCAACCAGATTGGCACTCTCACCGAGACCATCGCCGCCGTCCAGATGGCCCAGCGGGCCGGTTGGGGCGTGGTCGTCTCCCACCGCTCTGGCGAGACCGAAGATGCCACCATCGCGGACCTGGCCGTGGCGCTGAACGTCGGTCAGATCAAGACCGGCGCGCCCTGCCGCTCCGAACGGATCGCCAAGTACAACCAGTTGCTCCGGATTGAGGAGGAACTGGGCGACCAGGCCCGCTACGCCGGGATGGGGGCATTTGCCCACGTCCCGCGCTGGCGCTAACGCGCGGCTTTGGGGGCGGTCTGACCGTTGACTGCCGGAAATACCCGCATCATCGCCATCCGGGGCCAGCGGAACTGATCGTAGCGCAGGCTGTCAGCCTGCGAAGGCCTTCCCGCAGGTGGGGCCGCGTCAACAGGCCTGGCGGCCTGCGCTATATGGCAGGGCGTGCCCGGCACGCCCTCCAGACTACGAAGGGAGTCCCATGAAACGACCGAATCTCTGGATATGCGGATTTGTGGCCCTGCTGCTGGCCGCCGGATTGGGCTGTAACCTGACCGCGCCCTTCCTCTCCCCTACACCTGAGGTCACTCCCACTCCCCCTCCCACACCGACGGCGCTGGTACCGGGGATGACCCCTCTGGAATACCCCGTCGGCGGCTATGACCTGGCCTACCCCGCCGGGTGGGTCGCCGCCCTCCAGCAGGGCGCCATTATCCTGTCCCCATCTCAAGACGTCGCTGACACGATGGACTGGACCTCCGGCGCGCTGATGATTGTGCTCTCCGGCCGCCCGGAGGAGGTCTTCGCCACCACCCCGGAGGAAGAGCAGACGGCTGCCGCCCTGCTGGAAAGCACCCTGGAGGGCTTCCGTTCCCAGGAGGACGCCGAGATCGGAGAGGTGGAGACCCGCCGCTTTGACCGCCAGGAGGGCGTCGGTGTCCTCCTGGGATGGACGGAGATGGGCATCTCTCTGAAAGGCTATCTGGCCGCCTACGTGGATGAAGAAATCGTCGCCCTGATGCTGGCCGCATCCCCGGCGGACCAGTGGGAGGCGGTCTGGCCCCAGGTGGATGCCGTCCTGGCCAGCGCCGTCTTCTACGCCCCCCACGAGGCAACGCCGGAGAAGCGCGGGAATCTTCAGCGGGACGTCCCTGCAGAGGCCGCGCTGAACATCGGCGGCGTGGACGAGTGGACGTACTGCTCCCCGGGCGATGAGTACGTGACCATTGACGTGGCCGCGCGGGGGGATTGGGACCCCTTCCTGGAAGTCCTGAACCCGGCCGGGGACTCCATCGCCTCGGATGACGACAGCGGCGGCGAGTTCAACCCCCGCATCTTCGGCCTGCACCTGACCGGGTCCGGCTGCTACACCCTCCGCGTCTCCGCCTACGAGGGCTACGGTGCCTACGAAATTGCCCTCCGGACCAGCGAACCGCCCGGCGGCACCATCTCCTACGGCAAGACCGTGGAGAGCGACCTGGCCCAGGGCGAGCGGGAAAACTGGACCTTTGAGGGCCAGGCCGGAGACGGTGTCCGCATCTCTATGGTCGGGTCCGGGGAACTGGCCGATACTTCCCTGGAACTCTTCGGTCCCGAAGATACCCTTCTGATCAGCGATGACGAGAGCGGCGAGGGGAGTTTCGCCCTGATCGCGGGCTACATGCTCCCCCGGACCGGCACCTACCGCATCGTCGCCCAGTCCTACTCGGGGGAGTCCGGCCCCTACACGCTGAGCCTGGAGCAGGTGACGCTCACCGTTCAGTCCATCGCCTACGGCAAGACCCTCTCCGGCACGCTCACGGCGGATTCCCCGTACGGCTACTGGACCTTTGCGGGCACGGAAGGGGACCCGGTGACCATCTCTATGGTCGGCGCGGGCGGGATGGACACCTACCTGGAACTCTACGGTCCGGACGGCACGATGCTGATCGCCGATGACGACAGCGGCGGGGACTACGCGGCCCTCATCGCCGACTATGCGCTCCCCCAGACCGGCGTCTACCGCATCGTCGGCCGGTCCCTGAGCGTTCCCGGCCCGTACACCCTGAGCCTGAAAAAGAAGTAAAAAAACACGAAGGAACACGAAGGGATAGGTGTCGGCGCAGGCCGACATGGGGCGCGAAGCGCCCAAAGAGGGCGATTTCAATCGGCCCGAGGATTCAGCACTCATGCGCACCAAACTGGTCTGTACCTTAGGGCCGGTCTCGCGGGACCCGGAGGTCATCCGGGGCCTCCTGCAGGCCGGGATGACGGTTGCCCGCATCAACTTCTCCCACGGCGACCTGGAGACCCACGCCCGCACCATCGCCACTGCACGACGGGTAGCCCGGGAGGAGGGCCGTCTCCTGGCACTGATGGCCGACCTGCAGGGGCCCAAACTGCGGCTGGGGGAACTGCCCGCCGACGGAGTCGTCCTGCGGGCGGGGGAGGAGGTCGTCCTCTCCCCGGCCCCCTTCGCGCCGGGCCGCCTGCCGGTGCCCCATCCGGAGGTCCTGGCCGACCTGCGGGAGGGCCAGCGGGTCCTCCTGGACGACGGCCAACTGGAACTGCGGGTGGAGAAGGCCGACGGCGAAACAGCCCGCTGCCGGGTCGTCTTTGGCGGACGGCTGACCTCCCACAAGGGACTGAACCTCCCCGGCGCCACCCTGCGCATCTCCGCGCTGACGGAGAAAGACCGCCGGGATGCCCGCTTTGCGGTGGAGCAGGGCGTGGACCTGATCGCCCTCTCCTTCGTCCGTTCCGCGCAGGACGTGCTGGACCTGCGGGGACTGCTGACGGAATGGGGCGCGGGCGACCTGCCCATCGTCGTCAAAATAGAGAAAACGGAGGCGGTGGAGGCGTTTGACGCCATCCTGGAGGTCGCCGACGCGGTGATGGTGGCGCGCGGCGACCTCCAGGATGGCGTCAAACGCCTCCAC
>JAGHZG010000239.1 GCA_017743275.1 Chloroflexota bacterium
GCGGATGCGGACGTCGCCCCGCGCAGGGATGGCCCTCTCCGCCTTCGCCGGGCCTGCCTCCAACCTGGTACTGGCAATGCTCTGCGCGCTGCCGTTCCGGTTGGGGTGGGTTTCTATGGCGGACATCGGGTTCACTCGCCTGAACCTGGCAACGCTGTTGTTCCTCATCGCCGACGTCAGCCTCAACCTGGCCATTTTCAACCTGCTTCCCTTCTTCCCGCTGGACGGGGAGAAGGTGCTGGTGGGGGTCCTGCCTCCCCGGTGGGGGGACGCGCTCCTCTCCTTCCGCCCCTATAGCCCCTACGTCCTGCTGGGACTGCTCTTCCTGCTCCCCTACCTGGGGTTGAACATCATCGGCATTCTGATCGGGCTGGTAAAAGTCCCGCTTCAGATACTGCTGTTCTGGCTGTGATGGGGCAGGCGGCCTACCGGGTGCGCCAGTTCTTCGCCGCACTGACGGCCCCCCTGGTCCGGAGGGACGCCGGCATGGTCGCGTCGCTGCTCACTCCGGCCCAGCAGGCCCTCTTTCGCCGGATGTCGGCGCCGGACCGCCGACACGCGCTGAGAGTCTATCAGGCGTTGGTGGCGCAGAGGCCTCAGCCGCAGGACCTGCTGGTCGCCGCGCTTCTGCACGATGTGGGAAAGGCGGCCGGACCCCCGCCGCTGTGGGTGCGGGTAGCGGTGGTGCTCCTGGAGCGGTGGGCGCCCCGCTGGCTGGACCGGCTGAGCGCCGGGGATCCCCGAGGCTGGCGGCGGCCTTTTATCCTCTACCAGCGGCACGCCGAAATCGGGGCGGAGTGGGCGGCCCAGGCGGGCTGTTCTCCCCTCACCGTCGCCCTCATCCGCCGCCACCATGACCCCCTGGGCTTACCGGAAAGCGAAGAGGACTGCCTGCTGGCCCTGCTCCAGCAGGCCGACGGGCAGGCGTGAGTTGAAAAAAACCGCATAGGAGGCCAACATGTTCCGGAACACCCTCTCTGACCTGAAGTTCCTGTTCCTTTTCCCCTTCCAGGGTCCCGATTGGGCCAATCGGTTCATCATCGGTTGTGCCTTTCTCATCGCCAGTTATATCGTTCCCCTTGTGCCGATGCTCTTCGTATACGGCTACGTCGTGGATGTGATGCGCCGGGTCATCGGAGGGGAGGAGCCGGGCCTTCCTCCCTGGCAGGATTGGGGCCGTCTCTTTATGGACGGCCTGCGGGCCTTCGCGGTCGGCCTGGTGTACCTGCTGCCGGGGACACTGGTCTACTTTGGAAGCGTGGGCCTGTACTTCGCCAGTTTCTTCGTGCCCCTGGCCCTGGGGGTGGAGGAACAGCAGATGTTCTGGTTTGTGATGGGGGCGATCGTTATCCTGTTCGTTGGCATCTTTCTGGGTTTCCTGTTGTATTTCCTGGGAGCGATTCCCCTTCCGGCGGCGCTGGCCCATTTTGTCGCCGAGGACCGGTTGGGCGCAGCCTTCCAGGTGCGCCGCTGGTGGGCTGTTCTGAAAGAACGACGGTGGGAGTATGCCATCGCCTGGCTGTTGATCTTCGGGCTGGTGGGCATCATGTGGTTCGCCATGACGCTCCTGTACTACTCTCTCTGCCTGTGCTGGCTGATACCCATTGCGATTGTCCCCGTGAGTTTCTACGTGACGCTGGTTGTCGGTGCGCTGTTCGCGATGGTC
This sequence comes from Chloroflexota bacterium, assembly GCA_017743275.1. Classification (GTDB taxonomy): domain Bacteria; phylum Chloroflexota; class Anaerolineae; order B4-G1; family DUEL01; genus SpSt-77. The sequence continues at coordinate 1,667 of JAGHZG010000239.1, forward strand.
TGGAGGGATTACGGAGTACGGAGTACGGAGTAGGGAGTAGGGAGTAGGGGGATTTATGGAGACACGCATCACGATTATTGGTCTGGGTTGTGTGGGGAGTTCTATCGGGCTGGCGCTGCGGAAGCAGGGGCCGTCGCTGGAGGTGATAGGGCACGATATAGACCCGGCGGTGGCCCGCAGGGCGGTCCAGATGGGGGCCGTGAGCAAGACCCACTGGAACCTCCCCACCGCCTGTGAGCGGGCCACGATGGTCATCCTGGCGCTGCCCCTGCCGGCCGTGCAGGACACGCTGGAGGTGCTGGGTCCCCATCTGGAGGAGGGCTGCGTCGTCACCGATACGGCGACTCTCAAGGTGCCGGTGCTGGAATGGGCGCGGAAATCGCTTCCGGCGCGCGTCCGCTTTGTGACCGGGCTACCCATTCCCGGCCCAAAAGCGCCGGTGACCGGGCCACTGACAGGCACTGACGCCGCGCGGGCGGACCTCTTTGAGGACGGCTTCTACTGTGTCACTCCGGCCTCCGATACCGACCCCGAGGCGGTCAACGCGCTCCTGGGGCTGATTCAGGCCATTGGCGCCCGACCGCTCTTTATGGACCCGGTGGAGTGCGACGGTCTGCAGGCCGGGGCGGTGGACCTGCCCACCTTTATCGCCGTCGCCCTGTTGCGGACGCTGATCGGCAATCCAGGCTGGACGGATATGCGCAAACTGGCGGGCTACGACCTCGCCTCGTTGACGGGGCCGGTGGTGGCGGACGCGGCCGCCTGGCGGATGGCCGTCCTCCTGAACCGGGAGAACCTCCTACGGCGGCTGGATATGTTCATTGAGGAAGTGGAGCGCATCCGGCAGTGGCTGGTGGATAACGACGAACAGGCCCTGGAGAACGCCTACGCGCAGGCCGCCTCGGACCGGGCCCGCTGGCTGCAGGAGCGGGCCAGCGGTATGCATGAGGAGGCCGGAGAACCAATCCGGGTCCCCAGCATGGGGGAGCACATGTCCCAGATATTCTTCGGCGGCCTCTTCCGCCGCCGTCCGCCCCAGAAAAAGTGAGAGATTCAGGGGACACAGAGGGGCAGCCAGATTGCCCCTTTGTGCTCTTTGCATCTCGCGGTGGTAGGGATGGACCGACCCCTGCGCATCCTGATGATTGCGCCGACCTCCTTCTTCCTGGACTACGGTTGCCACGTCCGTATTCTGGAGGAGGCGCGGGTCCTGCAGCGACTGGGGCATCAGGTGACCATCGCCACCTACTACCTGGGGCGAGACGTTCCCGGGCTGGAAATCGTCCGCTGCCGGCCCACCCCCTGGCGGGCCGACTACGAAGTCGGCTCCAGTCTGCACAAACTGGCTTTTGATGTGTTCCTGGCCTGGCGGGTGCTGGGTCTCCTCCTGCGCCGCCGCTTTGACCTCATCCACGGCCATCTCTACGAAGGCGCCCTCATCGGGCGGGTACTGAGCCGGCCCTGGGGCCTGCCCGTCGTTTTTGACCGGCAGGGGAGTTTGACCGGGGAGATGGTGGACCACCGGTTCCTGAACCCCCACGGGCCCTGGTATCGCTGGGTGCGCCTGCTGGAGGAACGCATCAACGAGATGGCCGACGTGATCGTCACCAGTACCCAGCAGGGGGCCGTCCAACTGGGCCACCTGGGGGATTCCGTCCGCATCCGGCCCCTTCCCGACTGCGTCAACGCCGACTTTTTCCGTCCGGGGGTGCTCTCCCCGGAGGAAGTGGCGGCCCGCCGGGCCGCGCGGGGGATTCCGCCCGGGGCCACTGTCGTCGTCTACCTGGGGCTTCTGGCCGACTGGCAGGGCATCCCTCAACTCCTCCAGGCTGCCCGTCATCTGAGGGAGCGGGGCCGGGAGGTCCACTTCCTGATCGGCGGCTTCCCGGCGGAGGAGTACTACCGGGCCCAGGCCCGCCGACTGGGCGTGGACGACCGGGTGGTCTTCACGGGCAAAGTCCCCTACGAAGAAAGTCCGGCCCACCTGGCCCTGGGCGACATCGCCGTGGCGCCCAAACTCTCCGCCACCGAGGGGAGCGGCAAAATCCTGAACTACATGGCGATGGCGCTGCCCACTGTCGCCTTTGACACCCCGGTCAGCCGGGAGTACCTGGGCTCCCTGGGGGTGTACGCCAGCCCCCCCGGCGACCCCGTGGCGCTGGCCGACGCCCTCCAGGCGCTGGTGGAACAGCCGGACCTGCGCCGGGCGCTGGGGGAGGGGCTACGACAGCGGGCCCTGCGCCATTTCTCCTGGGACCGCGCCGGACGACAGTTGGTGAACATATACCGGGAAGTGCTGGCGCGGAAGCGGCGGTAGTCGGGTTACGAAGAGGTTGCAATTTTGTTAAAAAGACTTGTCAAAAGGCGATTCTGGTATCTGGCAGGGCTTATCAACGCTCTAACGAAGATGCTCGTAGTAAGCCACGAAGCGAAG
>JAGHZG010000240.1 GCA_017743275.1 Chloroflexota bacterium
CTCCTCTCCCACCCGACAGGCGCGCGCCAACCGCACCCGAAAGGCGGTCTTCCCTCCTCCGGGCGGAGCGAACAAAAAAGAAGGCCACTCTCCCCACAGCGTGACAAACGCGCCGTGGTCTATGAGATATTCGGGAAGATGGGGGTCGGCACCGGCGTCCAGATATTCAAAGGGATCAAATTGAAGCCCCAGTTCTTCCCTCAGCCAACGTTGTTTGGAGTCCGTAGGAGGCACATGGGCAATCTCCGATCCGGGGGCGCATGACATTCGGACACTCCCACTGCCGATGCGAATCTGGCCAGATATTGGGATAATCTAATTTTACCTTTATGTTCTTGCCATTAGTGTCCAATTTGTTCACAATTTTCTTACAGCAACCTTACTGTTACCATGTCAACCTCAATTGGACCCCTTTCTCACGGATCGCTCTCAGGTATACCGGATCGCGAGGGTCAGGTTCTATTGTGGTTCTGATTTCAGATAAACGACTGTACAGCACCCCTTCATAACCACTTTCTTTCCCTTGAGAATCGGCTTGCTCCAGATAACCCTTTTGATACAATTCAATCAGTGGAACCACCCGTCCAGCGTTATGATAAAGATAGCGGAGAATCCGGTAGGCCCCAGGGGAGAGTTTCTCCCGCGGGATCATGCGCCCATTGACCACGATAACTTCGGCATCCTCATCCAGATAAAGCCGATGGGGCACCTGGCGGCGCAACTGTTTCCATTCCGCCTCCGTAGCAGGCCGACCGCTTTCCAGATAATGAGCCACCACGGGGCGCAGAATTTCCAGCCACGCTCGCGGGTTTTCGCCGCCCGTGCGGCGCACGGTCTCCAGAAAGCGGGGGGCTGTGCAGAGCATCTCTATAGTGCAATCCGGTTTGCCCAGAGCCAATGCCGCGCGACGCCGGGCAATTTGCCACAGGCGGCTCTCCGACCAGGAGAGCCAGAGCGGAGACAGCCGGTTCCGGTCCACACCGGCGGCGGTGGCTAATTGAGGATACAGAGAGGACGGCAGAAACACTTTGTAGGCAAAATTGCCCTGCTCAAAAAGGGAAAGGGTGCTCATAAAGTTCCAGAAAGAAGTGAGGAACGGTTCGGCTTCTGTGCGGCTCGACAGCCAGATTTCTACACCGTCCACAACGACCCACGCTCCCTGCAGCCCCAACTTCTGGATGCTTTTGGAGAACTCGGCGATGACCAGCCGCCAGTCGTTGGGAGGCAGGAGGCTTTCTCCTCTTTCGCCCCGAATCAGTTGAGCTACCACCTCACTGCCGGGCATCCCCTCCAGCAGATCGGCCGCGCGTATCGTCGCCTCGCCGCGAAGAAACTGCCGGATGAACCAGGCCAGCATCTGGCGGGCCCATTCCGGTGCGCCGGCCCATCCCTGGGGATAGAGGGCCAGATAGCGCAGCAGCGCAGCGGCGGTGAGGTCAAAAATATGGGCAGTCTGCCCGGGGACAGACTGGAACCCGACGGCCGGGTCCCATACCGCGGGATTGGGTTGCCACTCCACAATCAGACAGGAAGGGGTACCGTCCAGTTTCAACATCCGAGCGGTCAGCATGCGCCGGACCGCAGACTTTCCGCTCCCTGTCGGGCCAAACACGACAACGGAGTTCATCTCCCCCATCAGGTCAAACTCAGTGGGGGGGACAAAGCACTCCGCCAGCCAGGGCTCGTCCTCTGCCCTCAGTGGACCGAAGACTCTCAGGCCCAGCGCAGATGAGCGATTCTCGTCCATCCGGGTCTCTCACGATAGATATGCCCTTGCCGTCTCCTGGAGCATCTGATTCCCCAAACGGACCAGGCGGCGCGGGGAGCCATGCGCCTGCTGAACCAACCAGGTATCCGGGTTAGGAGGATACCGGGCGCTGGAGCAGATGGCCCCCAGGCTATCTACCTGGCCTTCACTGGCCTTCTGCAGTCGCGTCTGCAGCATTTCTCTTAACTCTTCCTCTGACCACTCTAAATAAAGGGGGGAAAGTGGCCAGAAGGGCTGAAGGTTGGATTGTAATGCGTCTGGTACAAAAATCTTCAGATAAAGTCCTGCAGAGGTCAGGGGAAAGGCCAAATCCGCCAGGCAGGCGAGGGAAGAGGAAGGGTTCGCATTAAGGCTGTGGGAGGGAAGGTCCAAGATGAGATACGTGACCTCCAGTCCTTCCGGCCTGGCCGCACCAATGAGGTATTTTAACCCCACGAAATCAGGTCTGGTATAGCCAGTCGCGAATTCCTCTATTGTGCTCACAATGTAGTTTTGTCCTGTCTCGGTCAACCCCATTCCGCGCAGGCGGGCCTCCAATACAGGGGGCTCCCAGTAACAGGAAAGCAACTGCCCAATAGATGGCCCGTTTTTCCCTTCAAGCAGGGAGTAAGGAGCCCGGACACAAACCTGAAAGAGCGCTTCAGCCACCGCGCGCCCAATGGCGTCCAACCACTCTTCCGGACTGCCGGGCCAACGTCCGACCTCCAGATGGACCGGGAAGACATCAGGCTCTTCGGGTTTTCCAGGAGGGTTCAGGCATTTATGCCACAGCAACAGTGCCGCGGCGGTCTTGCCAGAGCCGGGGGGGCCAAAGACCAGGGCCGGTCGGAAGCCTCGCGCCTCTTCCAGCGACGCCGGCCAGACTCCGTAGTCTCTCAGCCGCGGGTCCGACTCCGCCCACTCCGGGCCAAAGGGGTTATAAACGAATCCCCACCCTTCTAATCGCTGGGCAATACCTGAAAGGTCCGGCGAACGGGTTACGCCTGCCCATGGAGCGGGGAGGAACAGGGGCTCTCTACGCCAGGATTGGAGATCGTTAAGGCTGGCTCGCTGTTCCTCGGATAGCCCCGCGCTTTCCAGTTCGTCCAGTCGCAGCCCGATGGCATCCGAGCGGAGAAGGTCCAGGTTGTCCTGTACAAGAGATTTCAAGCCTTCCAGACACCCAGGAGCCACAACCCTTTCCAGCAATACCTTCGCCTGCCCCCGGTGCTCCCGATCCAGCCGCCAGCCCCACACCAGGGCTTCCAGGGTTTCTGGGGTCAGAGGCACGGATGCGGAGTCTTCTTCGCACAACCTTGTCCACTCTTGCAATGGCTGGGGGGCCGTTTCACTCCATATAGAGTGTAGGTCCTTTTCCACACCCAGGTCTCTCCACTTTTCCCTGCATTTTTCCAAAAGAGCCCAATACAGGGAAAGTGCACCCTGATAGCGCTTTTCTCGAAGAAGCGCGCTCAGATGTTCCAGTTCCTCCAGCGCTTTTTGTCGCCGTTCCCGGCGCTCTCTGCTCTCCTCTACAATGGAACGCCACTGCTGGGCGCCGAAACCCAGCAGGCCAGTCACAAAGGCCAGGAGCACCGTGGTGCTCTCTTTCCCCCCTTCTCCAGCAAAGGCGAGGTAGATACGCCGGACCAACTCGCGCCCAGAAAGGGGAGTCCCCGCCAGACAGGACAGCAGCCCGTAAATACCGCTATACAACGCCAGCCCGGCCAGGACCCAGAAGGCCAGGGTCAAGAAGGTCCGGGTCCAACCAGGGAGCCACTTCCAGAAGGTGCTGGGTGCGCGGGCCAGCCAGGACCCGAGGGCGTTCAAAGCGCTGGCAAGGCGGTACCAGAAAGACAGGAGGGCTTCTCGGATTTTCTGTAGCCATGCGGCCATCGGACCCCTCCGGGGCAGAAAGGGCACGTTCTCCGATGCTTCTATTTTAGCATCAAATCCCTGCAGGGCAAGCCCTCACTGGTAGATCACCACGACCGGCGGCGGGGAGAGGCGGAGGACGTCGGCGGGGGACATCAGGGGAGTGTCGTAGTCGTAGAAGAGTTTGAAGCCGCCATACTCAAAGCCCGGCTCCTGGCTGTACTGGACGTAGTCACCGATTTTGGCCCCTGGAGAGCCAAATCCGTCCGCATCCCAGACCAGGTCCACGCACGGGTAGTCCAGGATGCAGTGCTTGCTCTCTATCATCCGGTCGTCAAACTGGTGGATGATGAGGATTTTGCGCTCGCCCACGGCGCGGGAGATGCGGTCCAGCCGGGCCTGGATGCGGTTGATCTGCGGGCCGCTGATCACGCCCAGTTGCGCCC